>BOAV01000012.1 GCA_026002045.1 Spirochaetia bacterium
CTTTATCGCTGCTCCCCCTGGCGCTGAGGGGAGCGAGGACCGCCGCCAACAAAACAAGAGAAAACCCCCGTTAAGTAGTTTTGTAAAGTCTCTTTTTTCATACATATCCTCATCAACAAGCCGCCGGGGTTTTCTGTCCCCTGAGCGGCTTTTTTTATTTTCCTCATTAATCCTTGTCTCCTTAAGTATTAACCCCGGCCGCGTCTTTTTGCGGGAGTTTGCGCGGCCGGGGTTTCCTTTACATAGGCCTTAGACGGAGCGTTGCTCTGTTTTATATCTTTGCAAGGAGGTTCTTTCATAATGAAGAACACCAAAATTGTATTTATGGGAATGTTGGCAGTATTGCTGACATTCGGACTGGTATTTACCGGCTGCCCGGACCCGACTGCCGGTGAGAACGGGAAAGATGGTAATAACGGAAAGCCGGGTAAATCCATTGCTGTCTTATCGGGTACACCTGCGCCATCAGATGTGCAAGCGCTATTGGATTTAGCCGACATTGTTATTGTTCCGAAAGCCGGAATTACTTTGACTGATGCAGCCGGGATTATCGTTGTTGAGCCTACAAAAGAATTGCGGCTTTTAGGCAATTTAACAAGTGGAAATAGCGCCTCTAACGACCTTATTTTTGCGGTTAAAGACGCAGCAAGTCTTACCGGAAACGGTGAGGTCAATGGCGCTCAATCATCCGATCTTATTGTAGGGGTCCCTACAATAAGATTTGGCGGAACCGGCATCAATGCCCCGCTTGTGAGCGCAGTTCCTGATACTGGCGATTGGGCGGCGGCGGGAAGCGCAACCCACTTGGCAGTTCTTACCGCAACAGACGGTGATCTGGTTGCGACAAAGGTTGCTTCTGCAAGTCAAACACTTTATGTACTTGACTCATTAAATTTGACAGGCGGCACTTTCCCCACTATTGGTGGTAAGATTGTCGTACTGGGTACCCTTAACAACAGCGGTGCAGCAATTACTGCATCAGATCTGAGCGTGTCAGCGGCAGATAATAAATTACAGCTTTTAGGTTCAGTTAATTCCAGCAAAGACATAACCACTGGTACAGCGTTAACCTTGAGCGGTGATTTTGAGTTGACCGGAACTGCGGCTCTGTCAGCAGGTGCAGCCATAACTGCCAAGACCGTATCAGTGGCCGGGACCACAACCATTACCGGGACAAGTACCGTAACTGCCAATCCGGTTACCTTTACCGGCGCGGTTTCACTTGGCGGCGCTCTTACCGTAGCCGGTCCGGCAACCCTTGGCAGCACCCTGACCAACACTACTGGGGCATCTGCAACTTTCAACGGCGCAACCACCGTTGCGGGCGCAGTCACAGCCGGAAGCGGTAATTTAACCATCGCCGGAACCGGAGCGGTTGAATTCAGTGCAGCTAACCCCGACCTTGCTACCGCGGCTAACTTTCTGGTGGACAACACCGCTGGTGTGTATCTCAAGGGAGCAAGTGTTATCGGAACCGGTGGAAACACCATAACCTTGACAAAAGCCACCCTTAAAGCAGCCGATAGTTCAGGCGACGGCTGGACCGCAGCTTCTGCCGGCACTTTGGTTGGCGCATATGGTAGTACTGTTGGTGTTTCCCTTATCTTGGCTGACACTGGTACCATTGCCACGGCGGGTACTGGGCTTATAACGGTAAATGGTGCTACCGGCAGTAAGGGTCATCTCCTTGGTAACGTAAGTGCAGCAGGGGCCGGTACGTTCACCGCAGCCGGAACAATTACCTTTGCGGGTGGTGCAACTGTTGCCAGCAGCATCACCGGAACAGGTACGACACGCAAGCTGACATTAACCGGCGCCGCCCAGATAGAAGCCCTTGATGCTGCAGAAATTAGCGTGAATAATCTGGAAATTGATGTGTCTGACGGAACCGGTACCGCTCAAATCAAACTTGGCGATACCAGTAAGGTAATACTACAAGATACAGCAACCGGCCCCGGTAAACTTTCTTTCTCGGGCTCGGTGAGTATCGCGGGTGGTGCCGCAGGCGCCGGCGTCGTGGCAGGGGCTATTACCGGCAGCAGCACAGTGTACACCGATGCGGACATCTACGGTGCAGCCACTATCTTTGGCGGGACTCATAACGGCGGGACGGTCGCAGCTGCGGCAAAAGCAACCATTTCGTCAGGTGACATTACAATCACCGCTCCCAATTCTGGGAATGCGTTCACTAGATCAACCGTGCTTTATGTGGACAATACCTAATCCCTCCCGCGCGTAAAACGAAAGGCCGCCCTCTAACCGGGGGGTGGCCTTTTTTTGGCCACAGACCACACAAGAACCCGCTAACGCGGGGGAGAGCACGGACAAAAGGAAACCCACAAAGCGTTTTCCCATAACCAGCTCAGCCCCCCTGCAACCGGAGTTTGTAACGGGCACGCTGGGGATAAAGGCGGCGGGGGGTGTCAGGGGAATTCGTGACCCGCCTGCGGGGCATGAATTCCCCTGACAGGACCCCCGATTATGCCTTTGCGTGCCCGTGGGAAGGCACGGTTGCAGGGGGGCTGGGATAACCTTACAGGGTAACGATTTGGTCTAAAAGAACCGTTCCCTTTGTAATAAGACTGTCCGGTAGATCACAATAAAGGGGCAGTCTTCGTTTTGTTGTTGAGATTGGAGCTGCAATCACGACATTAGTGTATTGTGGAACAATATTATTACTTAATACAATAACAGGGCGAAATCCTTGTTGTTCATGCCCTTTTCCGGGATTAAGGTTGAGTTTGATAATATCACCCTGTTGAGGTGTTACCATTTTTCATTTCCCACCGCTTCGCCAAAATCAATAATAGGCTCACGGATATTGTCATCATGATAATTGCGGAATAAATATGCCAGTGAACCGTTGTCAGACGCCTGTGTCGGTGAGTCTTCTTCCAATATTGTCAGAATAGCCTTTTTGTGTCCCGGAACCTTTACCGGTTCATCGGTAACAAATTTACCCGCTTCAAAATAACCCTGAATAGTTAATAACATGGCATCCCTCTCATTACAATATATGCCGGTTAGGACCTTTTTGTCCACGGCAACGAAAAAGATGACTGAAAACCGACTGCTTCCCCATTACCCGCGCAGCCCCCCTGCAACCGGAGTTTGTGACGGGCACGCTTCCCTATGGCAAAACGATCACGGGCAGGCGGCGGGAGGGCGGTGCGTTGCCGCTGAACATCGCGAACCCGCAGAAACTGAGAACCGCAGGTTCGCAGTTTCGAGGACGGGCGATGGAAGCGGCAATGCGCCGCCCTCCCGCCACCGTGTCTGTGCCCGTGGGGAGCCACGGTTGCAGGGGGGCTGGGTGTTTATTCCTTGGCCAGCATACAGGCCCCTTCCAGGGCGCTGCCTTTGGGGCTGCCCACCGAAAGCCGGGGAAATTCTTTGGACAGGGATTCCCGTAAAATCCGGGTTAAAATTTCATCGTGTTCAATGACGCCCCCGGCCAGGACCAACGCCTGGTTTTTAATCCAGGGGGACTGTTCCCGAACGCTGCGGACCAGCAGTACCAGTTCCGCGGCGCCGGTATTGAGTATGTCCAGGGCCAGGGGGTCGCCATTCCGGGCGGCGGCGGTAACCACCGGGGCCAGGGCTGCAATCTGCGCCTTATCCGCATCGTGGTGTACGTATTGGATCAGTTCCGGGGCCTGTTCCCGTTTACAGGCTTCCAGGATGACGGGCATCATTGCAGTGGGGAGATCCCGGCCTTCAAGGCTGCGGAGGGAGCGGGCAATGGCGGTCCGGCCTATCCAGGCGGCGGCCCCTTCGTCCCCCAGCATATACCCCAGGCCGCCGGAACGGACCAGTCTGCCATCGGCGGACCTGCCCCAGGCCACCGAGCCGGTCCCCGCGATAAGGCAATAACCCTCCAGGCTCCCCAGTCCCCCGCAGAGGAGGATCTCACCGTCGGTGCAGAGCTTGACCGGCGTTTCGGGAGAGAGGATGACATCGAAAAATTCCCGGAATATTTTCCGTTCCCCCTCCCGGCCCAGCCCGGCGCTGCCCAGGCACCCTGCGGCGATAGCTTCCTTTTTGAGCCCGCTTTCCCTGAGCGCATCCTTCAGCAGGCCGGAAAGGTTTTCAAAAACCTCTTCCTTTTTTACCGAATAGATATTGGTGCTTCCCGCCTCTGTCCGGGCCAGGATTTCCCCTGCCCCGTTGATAAGAGCCAGCCGGGAATGGGTTCCCCCGCCGTCAATGCCGAAGTAAAACGATTCCTTCATAGGGTGCAGTATACCCGTACCATTCGGTTGATGACAATTCTCTGGTTGAGGCATATACTGATGATAAGTTTTTACCAAGGAGGAAAAGAAATGAAAAAGAACGGATTGATTAAACTGGGGTTTTCTCTTGTTTTGTTGGCGGCGGTCCTCGCTCCCCTCAGCGCCAGGGGGAGCAGCGATAAAGTTACCGAGGATCTGAGCGCCCCGGTGAGCCTGACCATCTGGACCCACGAGGACCCCAACCGCAGCGTTATCGAAAAGAAATTTATCGAAGAATTTACCAAACAGAATCCCAATGTAACCGTGGAGTACCAGACATATCCTTCGGGAAAGATGGCGGAGCTTTTGACGGTGGCCTTTTCCGCCAACCAGGGGCCGGATATTTTTAACCAGAGCCAGTCGGTGATCCGCCAGTTTGTGGTGGAAGGCCGCACTGCGGCGTTGGACCCCTCCTGGATTGGTGAAAAAAAGATCTCCGATGTGGTGGGCCGCTATATCCCCGGCGCACTTGAGGCGGTGGAACTGGATGGGAAGATCTACGGCCTTCCCCTGGAATATACCAACCTCTGTATGTACCTGAACAAGAGCATATTCCGCAGCGCCGGGCTGGACCCGGAAAAGGATTATCCCAAGACCTGGGAGGATGTGATGGCGCTCAGTGAAAAACTGGTCCAGCGGAATGGGGAAATTATTACCCGCCGGGGCTTTGACTTCCGCTATCCCTCCTATACCCAGCAGTTCCTGCCCATGGTGGTCCAGCTTGGGGGTCAGCTGATCAGTGATGACGGCAAGAAGGCGGTTATCGGGGACGATGCCTGGATACAGTTCTTTGAATTTATGCGCCAGTGGGGGCCCAAGGGCAAGAATCTGGGGGGACCCACCTATACGGCCGCCCGGACGGCCTTTGATCTTAACGATAACCAAATCGCCATGAGCGAAAGCGGCCTCTACCAGCAGGCCCGGATTAAGGCTTCCAACCCGACATTCTATAACTCAGGGGACTGGATGATCATTCCCTATCCCCAGTTTAAGAACGCGGTCAAGAATGTCGCCGGGGATATTGCCTGCCACTATTACCTGGTGAACAGCCAGATTTCCACCGCCAAACAGATCTGGTCCTGGCGGCTGGTGGATTTTATGCTCTCCCATTCCGAGGATTACCTGACCCAGGTCAATCTGGTTCAGCCCACCTACAAACTCTTTAACTCCCAGACCTTCAAGTCCATCCCCTATTCCGAAGTATTCCAAAAGGATATGGAAAAGGGCAAGCTGGTGTATTATGCGGAAAACAGTTCCGCCGTCAATGACCGGATGAAGGCCGCCGTGGAAGCCGCCATGCTCCAGGGGGAGGATCCCCGGACGGTGCTTGCCAGCTTCCGCAAGGCGGTACAGGAAATTCTCGATCAGCAGTAATAAGAGGTTTAGCATGAAGTATACCGGTATAGAGAAAAAAAAGGCCCGTTGGGGTTGGATATTTGTGAGCCCTGCGGTATTGTTGTTTCTTCTTTTTTCTCTATATCCCATGTTGAACGCCGTTTATAATACTTTTTTTAACATGAAGCTCCTGTCCCTCCGCCCTCCCCAGTTTGTAGGTTTTAATAATTATACCTACATTCTGGGATCCGAGGGTTTCAGGAATTCCGTCAAGGCCACGGTTGTTTTTACCCTGGGGGCCTTTATCCCCATGACTATTTTTTCTTTTATCTTTGGCCTTATCATCACCACCCGTAAAAAGGGGCATAGGGTTTTGCAACTGATGATCTATTCTCCGGCGGTGGTTTCTTCGGTGGTGGCCGCCCTGATCTGGATGCTCATCTTCGATCCCCGGGGGCTGGCGAACAGCGCCGTCAACTTCGCTTTTGGGACCCCCGGAGTGGATCGCCACTGGCTTTCCGATACCTTTATGCTCCGGCTGTCCACTGTTCTTATCTATATCTGGAAATATGTGGGGTACTTTACCATCATCTTTGTGACGGGGATTGCCAAAATACCCGAGTCGGTATTGGAAGCGGCGGTCATAGACGGGGCTAATGCAGTCCAAACGGTACGGCGGGTCATCATGCCCCTGCTCAGGTCCACCACGGTGATGGTTTCCATCGTAGCCATGCTGAACTGCCTTAAATCCTTCTCCACCCAATACCTTTTTACCCAGCGGGGAGCGCCCAAGGAACCCATTAACGTGGTTACCCTGAATATCTATAATACCGCCATGCGGGATCTTAACATCAGCCGGGCCTGCGTGATGAGCGTACTCCTCTTCCTGGTGATGATGGCCCTTACCCTGGTTCGGCTCCAAAGTTCCGAACGGAATACCGTGAGCTATTAGGAGGCGGGATGCTGCGGAACGAGTCAAAGGCGAGCCGGGTTTATAATTATATTATTAATATATTCATGATCCTGGTTCTTTTGGTGATAGTCATGCCCATGGTATTCATGCTCACCGCTTCCATGATGCCCGCCCGGGAGATCTTTGCCATGCCCTACCGGTGGATACCAAAGAGTATTTACGGGCGGAATTATTTTAACGCAGTCGCGGGGAATGACCGTTCCTTCCTGTTTGCAAGGAATGTGGTCAATTCACTCTTTGTCGCCGCCCTTACCACGGTTTTTTCGGTGCTGGTTTCGGGGTTTGCGGGGTACGGTTTAAGTAAATTTAAATTCCGGGGACGCAATCTGGTTTTTTTGATGATCATGGGACGGATGATGATCCCCTTCGAGGCCATCATGATCCCCATGTACATTACGGCGGTTAAACTGGGACTCCAAAACACCTATACCGGGATGATCCTGCCCTTCATTCTTAACACCTTTGGGCTTTTCCAGATGCGCCAGTACCTGATGACCTTCCCCGACGATATTCTGGACGCCGGCAGGATCGACGGCTTGGGGGAACTGGGCATATTCTGGAAGCTGGTTTTTAAAAACAGTACCCCCGCCATCGCCACTGCGGCGATTCTCTGTTTTCGGGGCCAGTGGGATAATCTGCTCTGGCCCCTTCTGATAGCCCAGAAAGAATATATGAAGACCATCCCCGCCTATATCGTTAAATTTACAGAAGAAAAGTACACCGACGAGGGGGCCATGATGGCGGTGGCGGTAATAGCCAGTATTCCCATTGTGATATTATTCCTCAGCCTCTCCAAGTATTTCCTGGGAGGGAGTACCATGTATTCGGCGGGGAAAGAATAGGATACATACATGATTAAACTCTGCATTTTTGATATGGGGGGAGTGATGATCCGGGATTTTCACATTGCCCCCCGGCTGTTTCTCTTTCTGGGTTTTACCCAGGGCTCCTTTGCCGAAATTGATCCGCTTTTGGGGGAGGCCATGGCCGCCCATGGCCGGGGCGAAATTACCGAGGATGAGTTTTGGCGAAAATACACTGAAATAAGCGGCAGGGCGATCCCTCCCCATGAGGGCAGCCTCCTGGGTAAATTCTTTACCCCCCGGATGGATGAACCCACGGTTGCGGTGGTGCGGGAACTTAAAAAGCGGGGAATGCGGGTGGTGGCGGGGACCAATGTAATTGACGCCCACTACGAGGCCCATCAGCGCTTAAAACAGTACGATATCTTTGATAAGGTCTACGCCTCCCATCTTATGGGTATTGCCAAGCCGGACCCGGCCTTTTATACCCATATCCTTGAAGCCGAGGGGCTAGGGCCCAAAGAGGCCTTCTTTACCGATGATGTAAAGGAAAACGCCGATGCCGCCGCCAAACTGGGGCTTGCTGCCTTTACCTACACCGATGCCGCCACTCTTCGCTCTCATCTGGCCGCCGCCGATATCTCATAGCGTAATTTATTTTACGGAATAACCGCTTCAAATTTTCGGCGGGTGAATTTTGAGAAGGGGAGTTCTTCCCCTGAGACCGGGGCTTTCAGCAGTTCCCGTTTGACTCCGGTGGCGGTTTCCATGGCTGCGCCGCCTGCGGGCAGGATGCCGTAATAGACCCGGTAACCGTAGTTGTCTGATACAAAAATAGTGCCTGGCACTCCTGCGTTTACTAAGAACAAATTACACACCTACGGCGAGTTTTTCATGGACAAGATCGTTAATTATTGCCTTTTGGCTCTTGTGGGCTGCTTCCGCCCGCTTCCGCAGGTATTCGACAACGTCCTGATCCAAATCGCTTAACAAGAGTGTTTTCCATGCAAAACCGGGCTTTACACCTTGTTCTACAAGGTTCGGCCCCGATTCGCCCCCGCCATTGGTAATCAAGTTGTCCAGCTCCTCACATTCCGCATCGGTCATTTCTGTTTTCTTTTCTATCTCGGTCATACTATTCCTTCCCCTTAAACAGCCGGTAAAACCGGTCTTGGCAGGGCATAGCGTGAAACACGTTTACACTATCTTCACCTATTGCATTATACAGTATTTCGACGGGGTTTGCCTTCGTGTCAAATCCCAGAAGTATGAACACGTTATCACGCTCATCATAGAGACCCCCCTGCAACCGTGGCGGCCCACGGGCACAGACACGGCGGTGGGAGGGCGGCGCATTGCCGCTTCCATCGCCCGTCCTCGAAACTGCGAACCTCCGGTTCTCAGTTTCTGCGGGTTCGCGATGTTCAGCGGCAACGCACCGCCCTCCCACCGACTGCCCGTGATCGTTTTGCCATAGGGAAGCGTGCCCGTTACAAACTCCGGTTGCAGGGGGGCTGAGCTGGTAATGGGGAAACGCTTTGTCGCAATCAGGCGCCACTGCGCTCCCGAATTAAGAGAGATATTTTATGATACTTTTAGCCAAATTTTCTTCTATGCTTGGGTGACGGGGAACCTGATCTGTTTTTCCGGTAAGGGGCTGTAAGTAACGGTCATGTTTTTTGCAATGTTCTACGAAAACGCACCCCTGCTTTTTTAACGCTTTTAGCAGTGCGCTCCGCTTCATGCGGGAACCTTCAATATACCGGGTTTTTTCGGTACATTGGTTATCTCCTGTTCTTTTTTGTATATTTCATACAAATCCAGAAGCATTTCTTCGAGTTCTTCTATTGTTCTACCCTGAGTCATGTGCTCACTCCAGCAGTTGAGATACCCGACCAGCCATTTATCCTGTCCTTCCCAATATGTATACTCTAAATTTTTCATCCTAATTCTCCACACTCAAAGTATACCGCCAACCCCGCCTTGAAGTCAACGCACACGCAAAAGCCTAAGAAACCTCGCACAAAGTCCCCCAGCCCCCCTGCAACCGTGGCGGCCCACGGGCACAGACACGGCGGCGGGAGGGCGGCGCATTGCCGCTTCCATCGCCCGTCATCCCGCCCCCAGCCCCCCTGCAACCGTGCATCCCCACGGGCACGCAAAGGCATTATCGGGGGTCCTGTCAGGGAATTGCATGTCCTTCTGCGAAGGCCACGCAATTCCCTGACACCCCCCGCCGCCGTTATCCCCAGCGTGCCCGTTACAAACTCCGGTTGCAGGGGGGCTGCGCGGGTAATGGGGAAACGCTTTGTCGGTTCCCTTCGCGCGCCTTCGGCGCCTTGGCGGTTAAAAACTCTTTTCTTTGTCCGTACTGTCCGTGTGGTGCTGCCCGTAGGCAGCTTGTGGTTAAAAAAAGCCGCCCCCCATGCAGGAGACGGCTTTCATTCAAACTACGCGGCTACTCCCGCGCAGGGAAGATTAGTTGTGCACTACAGTTATGACCGCACTGGCAGCCGAAAACGTATCGTTGGCATCAATAAGGTTGTTGGTACTTGAACCGCCGGTAATCGTAGCATCAGCGGCAGCAAGGCTCCCGCCTGAAAGTATGGTAGCAACACCGCCGGCGCCAGCAACAACGTCAGTTGTGGCTTTACCGGCTACAATACCGGTAGCACCGGTTGATGCGCTCGTTACAATAACGCCAGCGGGTGTCCCACCAGTGCCACCACTAGCTTGTTTAAGCGTAAGGGCGCCGGTATTGGCGATACTAATCGTGCCGCCGCCTGTTAAGTCGACGATTACCTTATCCAACGCAAGCGCTCCGGTTGTTCCGGGAATGACAATGCCGGCGTTGCCGGTAAAGGTGATGACGCCTGCTTCTGAACCTGCTGTTGCTACAATCGCCGATTCGTTTGTTACGATGGTGCCGTTTCCGAGGGTCACTTTCTTATCGTTAGTGACGGAGGTATAGACGAGGGTTCCGGCTGCACCGTTAGATTCCACACTCCAAAACTTGCTGGAAGTTCTATCTTTAATATATCCGCCGGGCGCGAAACCAATGGCGGGCGAGAATTCCGCAGTTTTCGCAACAAGCTCAAGGGTAGAATTGGAGGCGGCAGTAATCTTAGCTGTCGCACCGGAGCCGGTGGTTGAACCAAGGGTTACCCCACTCAGTTCGAGGAGAGGGGCAGTCACTTTGCCGTTTATGGTAAGTGTGTGTCCCGCAGTGGTGCTAAGGGTTGCGCTGCTTGCAAGATTTATCTTACCCCTGGGGCCGACCACGACGTCTGCAACGGGGGCAACTGCTATTGCGGAAGCACCGATATCGAGGGTACCGTTCACCGTTATATCACCGGTTGTGGCCAGGGTCGCAGCCCCAGCGCCGATGGTAAGCGTACCGCCTTCGTCTACCGTAATGGTGTTGGTACCAAAAGAAGTTACCGCACCGGTAAAAGTAAGGCCCGCACCCTTGGCGACGACAAGGTTACCAGTCCCGGCAGAAAAGTCAATACCGGTTCCTACGGAGATCACAGCAAATGCAGGCTGTGTTGAAGCCGCAAGGCCGAGAGTGGTCGTCCATTCACCGGTTGTCGCTGTTGATGTTGCATTAGCAGTAACCGTACCGCCATAAATGGCGCCGTCGTCAAAATGAAGTACTACACCGGACAGCACCTCGTCGGTTTTCGACCATGTACCATTTGTCCAGTTGGCAGCGGCAAGTTCAGCCACACCAATCGTTGCCCAGGTATCTGCGACACCGGCTGTTACGCCTTTAGTGGGCTTCAGATTTGTCAAAGCGGTTGTCAATGTACCGCCGGATTTGATGTTCAAAGCGCCGGCTGCATCTGTACCCGACGAGCCATTACCTTTGCCAATTTTAATGTCTTGGTCACCTTTAAGCTCCGACCCCTTGGTTACATTTACCGTACCGCCGATTTCCAGACCGCCCGACTGAATCGTAAATTCGCCGTACAGGTTTAGGATGACACCGGCAGGGATTTCGGTAAGATCAGTCCCTCCAAGGGCAGTTGCTGAAACGGAGTTGCTCAACAGCGCATAGGTTCCGGCGGTTTCGTTTGCCACGATAGCTTTTAATTCAGCAACCGAAACAACGGTACCGAGCACATCAACCGTGTCCGTTACCGTGTTCGTTTCCGGGTCCTTTGTTTCCGTGGGGCATCCTAAAAACACAACCGCCGTCAATAACAGAACGATTGTTCCTACTACGAGACTCTTTTTTTTCATAGAGTCCTCCTTAAAAATATTCACCCGGGACATACGTCCGGATGTCCTTCCGTACAAAAGCGCGGAAGACCAATAAAGAGGGCTAACAAACAGGGAAGGTATGTTATATACTTCCTCTGTCCATTAAAACCTCAGACGGCGTATTTTCTTTGCGGAAGTTTCCGCCGTCTGAGTACCTCTTTGCAAGGCCAAAAACAAAAACATATGTAAAAGCAATAAAACACCCAATCACTATAGAAAAAGGAAACCCCGGCCGCGCTAATTCCCGCAAAAATACGCTACCGGGGTTAATACTTAAGGAGACAAAAATTAATGAGGAAAACAGGAAAAGCCGCCCAGGGGACAGAAAACCCCGGCGGCTTATTGATGAGGATATGTATGAAAAAAGAGACTTTACAAAACTACTTAACGGGGGGGGGGGGCTAAGTCTATATAATATAAGGAATTACGTGTTTCATTCATCTAACTTTTCTTTCCTTCCCCGCAACTTTAATAAGCTTTAGGCTCCTGTAACGGCATACAAACCGGAACAGGAATCCATCTTCACTACTTAATATATCCCTTATCACTTTTTTTATCAAGCTATTTTAAGATTTTTTTTTATTTTTTTAAGCTTTTTCCACCACTGACCACACAGACAAAGAAAAAGACAGGAAAGAACGAGTCCGTGAGGGTCCGTGTGGTCAGTGCTTCCGTTCAGGGTGTCCACTTTAAATTATGCCGTATAATTTATAAATTATGGCTTATAATTTACTCCGGATGGGACGCAGGGTATAAATTACAACCTGCAATTACGGACTACACGGACAAAAGAAGAGGAGGAAAGAAGAATTTTAACCACAAGCCGCCTACTGGCGGCACAACACGAACCACACCAAAAAAAGATCACTTAGTTCGTGTGGTGCGTGGTCCTTTTCCTTCGAACCTGTGGTTAAAATTTCTTCTTTATAATTGCGGCGAAAAGGCGGGACAAAAAAAATTTCGTTTAACAAGGAGAGAGTGAAATGGTTTCTTTTAGTACCTGTCCCATTTGGGAAGACCCCGACCCGGTATTGCGGAGCGGAAGGCTGGGGCTCTTATGTAATCAGGCCGCATGGCATGTCGAAACCGGGGAATATCTTTTTGAAACCTTCCATAAACAGGGAAACCTCAAGCGGCTTTTCATGCCCGAACACGGCCTTTTTGGGGAACTCCAGGATCAGGTAAAACTGGACGGGGGTTACGAAGGGCTGGGTATGGCGGACTGCGAATTTGTTTCCCTCTATGGTTCGAATGAATCTACCCTGAAGGCGGGGCCGGAAAAATTCGCCGGTCTGGATGCCCTGGTAATCGAGCTCCAGGATGTGGGGGTGCGCTACTATACCTTCCTTTCAACCCTGCGGAATATATTTTTGACCCTTAAGGAGCATCATCTTTCCCTGCCCGTATGGATCCAGGACCGGGAAAATCCTGCGGGGCCTGGGGTGGAAGGCTCTCCCCTAAAAGAAGGTTTTGGGTCTTTTATCGGGATTGAGGGCATCCCCCACCGCTATGGCTTAAGCATCGGGGAGATGGCCAATTTCTTTTATGCCGAAATCAAGGCGGATTTTCCCCTGCATATTGTTTCATGGAAGGCCCTGCCGGCGCCCCGGCTGTTCCCCTGGGTTATAGCCCCCTCGCCGAATATCCCCGGTTTTTTTACCGCCGATTTTTATTCAGGCCAGTGCCTTTGGGAGGGGACCAATGTGAGCGAAGGCCGGGGGACCACCCGGCCCTTCGAGGTTTTCGGCGCCCCCTGGATGGAGACCCTCTTTGACGTAAATCAGCGGGAGGGGTATGCCAACTGGAACGATCCCCGCCATCCCCTTTACGATTCCGGGGCCTTTTTGCGGTGGCAGCGCTTTATTCCCACCTTTCATAAATATAAGGATGAATGCTGTTTCGGCTTCCATCTGATTCGCAGCCCCGGCCGCCCCTACCATGCCCTCCTGCACGCCCTGCGGATCATCCGCTTTGTTGCGGAAAATTGCGGTGATTTTGCCTTCAGGCCGGGAAAATACGAGGCCGGGAACGATAAAACCGCCATTGAGCTCCTGGCGGGGGATCCCCTGTTTCTGGATTATCTTCGCGGTTTACGGGAACTCAAGGAAATCCGGGAATATTTAAGGGATGAGGAACAGGGATGGATAGGCCGGGTAAAGGATTATCGTTTTTATGAGGAGCCCCTGTTTTCGAATTCCGGACACGGTGATGAAATTTCTTTTCTTGACAATTGGTAAAAAGCATATATAGTTGGATTAGTATGAAAATAATTTTACAGCTTTTGTAAAATTATAAATTCTGAGGAGGAGAAAATGAGTTTTAAGAAAAGTGTGGTTCTATTGTTGTGTATTGGCTGTATAAGCTCTTTAGCCTTTGCCGGAGGGGGCGGGCAGAAAGGGGCTTCTGCGGGGGGACAGACGGTGATCAACTTCTGGTCCTGGCGAACCGAAGATGTGGACGCCTATGAGGCGCTGTTCCGGATCTTTGAACAGCAAAACCCCGGACTTAAAGTGGTCCATACCGCCCACCGGAACACCGAGTACAATACCATTTTGGCGGCGGCCCTGAGCGGCGGTTCGGGGCCGGATGTGTTCATGGCCCGCTCCTACGGCGGCTTTGAATCCTTTGCCCAGTCCGGCTATATGCAGGCCCTGGATGATCTGATGCCGGAACTGAAAAATTTCAACGAGGCCAACCGGCTGGGCTGCACTTCCATAACGGACGGGAAAATTTACGGGGTCCCCATGGCGAGCCAGACCTGCGTGATCTTCTATAACACCGCCATCTACAGCAAGCTGGGCCTCAAGATACCCGTCACCTGGGATGAGTTCAAGGCCAACATGGAAGCCATTAAAAAGGCGGGGATAACCCCCATCGGCAACGGCGGCAAGGACTCCTGGGTGCTGGAAACCGTATTGGGTAACATCGCCCCCAATTTCTACGGGACCAACACCTTCTATAATAAAGTACGGAATGGTGAAACCACATTCCAGGACCCCGCCTTTGTGGGGGCTATTGAAAAACTCAATGAGCTTAAACCCTACATGCCCGACATGATGTTGGGGGTGAGCTACGATGACGGCCGGGCCCTCTTTATTAACGAGCAGGCCGCCCACTTCCTTGGCGGTTCCTATGACGCCGCTTATTTTATCGCCCAGAACCCCGCCCTGAAATACGATATCTTCCTGCCCCCGGTTGCCAAGGCGGGGGATACCAGTTATGCGGCGGTTTACGCTGACGGAAGTTATGCCATGAACACCGCCACCCCCCAAAAGGATAACGCCCTTAAGCTCCTGAAATTCTTCGCCGGGAAGGATACCGGGGAGATGCACGTTAAGGCTATCCAGTGGGTTACCGCGGTTCCGGGGGTTGATACCTCCGCTGATCCCTTCATCACCAAGGTTCTGAGTTTCCAGAAGAACAACACCCCCCACATCTTCGTGGTCGGATTCCGCTATGGCCAGCCCACCGGTTCCGCCGAGGCGCAGGCGGCCCTGCAGGGCATGTACGGCGGCCAGCTTAGCCCCGCCGATGTGGCCAAGAAGATACAGGACGGCGTAGCCTCCTGGTATAAACCGCTGCAGAAATAAGGAAGATCGCCGGTATCGGGAGTGGGGGATGTTCTTCCACTCCTGTTTTGTAAGGGGGGCCTATGAAAAATTCGGATATACGCAAGGGGCTTTGGATCAGCTTCTTTGTGCTGCCCGGCTTTGCGGTGGTATTCGTCTTTATTCTGCTGCCCCTCTTTTTATCCCTTTTTAACAGTTTCTTTAGCTGGAACGCCCTGGTCCGGGGTAGCTTTATCGGCTTTGATAATTTCAAGACCATTTTTACCCGTTATCCCTACAGGGATCGTTTTTTCAATGCGGTGGGGAACAACCTGAAATGGTTTATTACCACCATGGTGGTACAGAATTCCATCGGTATGCTTTTTGGTTATATGCTGAGCCGGAAAATTCCGGGGCATAATTTTTTCAAGCGGGTTTTTTTTATTCCCGTGCTCTTTTCCGTAATAGCGGTTAGTTTTCTCTGGGGCCTGTACCTGCGGCCCAACGGGCTGGTGAATGAATTTTTAAAGCTCATCCGCATGGGTAACTATGTCCATGCCTGGCTGGGAGAAGAAAAACTGGCGACCTTTGCCATAATCGCCGTCAACATCTGGCGCTGGGTGGGGTTTCCTTCCCTGGTGTTTTTGGCTGCGGTGGACGGGGTTCCCACGGATTGCATCGAGGCCGCCTATCTTGACGGGGTGGGGGAATGGAAAATGTTTTGGCGTATCATTTTTCCCCTGATCATCCCCTCGGTGACGGTCATCGCGGTGCTTACCATCATCGGCAGCCTGAATGTTTTTGAGCAGATCTTTACCATGACCGGCCCCGAAGGAGGGCCCAACTACGCCACCGACACCATCAGCCTTATGTTCTACCGAACCGCCTTCGGCGGGGTGGATTCGGGCAATCCCGCCATCGGCCTGGGGAGCGCCATCGGCCTTATCATCTACCTGGCCACCTTTTTGGTATCCATCGGTTCTATCGCGGCAACCCGTTCCCGGGAGGTGGAGCTATGACAATAGATTTTCATTACCAACGGGAACGGTGGGACAAAAATATCCTGCTGGCCCTGGTACATTTTGCAATGATTTTCTATGTGATTTTGATTTTCTATCCCCTGTTCAATATGGTTATCTCGTCCCTCAAATCAACCAGGGAAATTTTCCAGAATCCCTTCGGCCTTCCCACTGCGGCGCAGTTTCAAAATTATAAAGTCGTATGGATAGACCGAGGCTTTGGACGGTATTTCACGAACAGTTTTACGGTCACCGCCATCTCCATGGCTTTTGTGATCCTCCTGGGATCCATGGCAGCCTTTGGGGTTTCCCGGTACCAATACCGGCTGCGGACCTGGGTGTATATGCTGTTCCTGAGCGGCATCATGCTGCCCCTCAAGGTGGCGATTATCCCCCTATTTATTATCATCAAAAATTTAGGGCTGATGGATAAACATATTTCCATTATCCTTATCTTTATCGCCATGGGCCTGCCTTCCACGGTGTTCATCCTTTCCGGTTTTATGAAGACCATTCCCATGGACCTGGAATACGCCGCCCGCATTGACGGCTGCAACGATTGGATGATCTACCAACGTATCGTTATGCCCATTACCCAGTCGGCAATTGCCCTGGTAACCATATACAACGCGGTTCCCATCTGGAACGATTTCTTTTTCCCTCTGGTCTTTATCCAGAGCGACTGGCTCAAAACCCTGCCCATCGGCCTTTCCACTTTTTTCGGGCAGTACAGCACCAACTGGAGTTATCTTTTTACCGGGCTTTCCATCGCCATCCTGCCCATGCTGCTCCTCTACGTTTTTATGTCCAAATATTTTATCCGGGGTATGACCGCGGGAGCTATTAAATAGGACGGATGGGGAAATGCAATCGGTAGAAACTTTTGTAAAGAGCTGTGTCCGGGCAGGGATTTTCCCCGGCGCTTCCTGGGTCATTGGCGGCAGCAATGGCAATGGCTTGGGCCATTGCCCCGATATTCTGGAACAGGGCGCGGCGGGGGTCTTAGGCAAGGGTCTTGGTCCCGTGCAACAGGACAGTCTCTATGATCTGGCTTCCCTGACCAAACTCTTTGTGACCCTGGCCCTGATGCGGCAAATGGAAGAGGGCCTTATCCGGCTGGAAGATACCGTTGATTATTTTCTTCCCGCCTATAAAAACAACCCCAAAGGCGGTATAAGCCTCTTCCAGCTTCTGACCCATACCAGTTGTCTTTCCGGTGGAACAGAGCTCTATCGTCATGCCCATACGCGGGAGGATCTGCTGGAGGCCATACGCTGGAGCAGCCTCCGTTCCGACAGCCCCGGCCGGGTGGTCTATACCTGCGAGGCCTTTATTCTGCTGGGGGAAATCCTTCCGGTGATTGAGGGAATTGATCTGGCGGCGGTAATCAGCAAACGGGTGCTGGAGCCTCTGCAAATGAATGACACCTGTTTTAATCCCCCCGCTTCCCTGCTTGAGCGGATCGCCCCCACCGAGGACTGCCCCTGGCGGGGAAAAATTGTCCGGGGCCAGGTCCACGATGAAAGCGCGGTGATCATGGGCGGGGTAAGCGGTAATGCAGGACTTTTTTCTACCGCCGTTGATATGGTCCGCCTTGCCGCCGTGGTACTTGCATCCCTGGAGGGCAGGGAAGAAGGTTTTCTGCACCGGATTACTGCGGAGCTGATGACCCGCAACCACACCGCAGGTAAAGGGGAAAACCGGGGCCTGGGCTGGATGATTGCAGGACCCTCCAGGGCGGCGGGGGATCTTATGTCTCCCGGTAGTTTCGGTCACACCGGATTTACCGGGACCAGTCTCTGGATAGATCCGGAAAATCATCTGTACGCCGTGCTCTTATCCAACAGGGTTCATCCCAGCCGGGATAACGGAGGAATTTCCCGTGCCCGCCAAATCTTTCATAACCTTGCCGTCCTTCAATACGGCGGGGGATCAGCAGATGAGCAACAAAAAAAGGAGCATAGTAATGACTAACAATTCTCTTACTTCAAAAACCCTTTCAGAATTAACCACGGAAAAGCGGAACGAGCTATCCGGTGACATAGATTCCAAAACTTCTCTGGAGATCCTGACCATCATCAATAATGAAGACAAGAAGGTGCCCCCGGCGATAGAGAAGATCATTCCGGAGATTGCCGCCCTGGTGGACGATATTGTGACGGCCTTTAAAAAGGGGGGCCGCCTGGTTTATATCGGCGCGGGGACTTCGGGCCGCCTGGGAATCCTGGATGCCTCCGAATGTCCCCCCACCTACGGGGTCAGCCCCGGCATGGTTCAGGGCTTTATCGCCGGGGGCAGGGAAGCCCTGACCAAATCCATAGAGTCCGCCGAGGATCGCCGGGATGAGGGCATCGGGGAACTTAAGGGCATCGGCTTTTGCGCTGATGATGTGCTGGTGGGGATCACCGCCTCGGGCCAGGCCCCCTATGTGCTTGGCGCCCTGGAATATGCCCGGGACTTGGGGGCCGTAACCGGGGCCATCAGCTGCAACGCCAACTCAAAAACCTTTGATCTGGCAAAATACCGGCTCTTTGTGGATGTGGGGCCTGAGGTAGTTACCGGTTCAACCCGGATGAAGTCCGGCACCGCCCAAAAGCTGGTCCTCAACATGCTTTCCACCGCCAGCATGATCCGCATGGGAAAGGTCTACAAAAATCTGATGGTGGATTTGAAGCCCGTCAACCATAAACTGATCCTCCGGTCCATCCGGCTTATCCGGGAACTTACCGGCTGCTCGGAGGAGCAGGCCCGGGAAAGTTTTGAAGCCTCAGAAAAAAATCCCAAGGCCGCCATTGTGATGGTTCTGTTGGGGGTAGAAAAGCGGCGAGCCCAGGAACTACTTGAGGAAGCGGAAGGGCATATCAGCGTTATTTTGGGCAAGGCATAAGCCCCGTGGAGAGCGCCCTCTTCGCTATCCGTCAGTTTTTACCGGACCTCCCCGCAACGGAACGCAGGATCGCCCAGTATGTCCTTGAGGAACCTCAAAAGGTTCTGCATTATAATATTTCCGAACTGGCCCAGGAGAGCGGGGTAAGCCTGGCGGCGATTGTACGGTTTTGCCGCAGGATTGGGATGGATGGGTTTTCGGATTTTAAAATCCGCCTTTCCCAGGATGTGTTCCGCAGCCCGGATCAGCCTTTCCTGCCGGATCTGGAACTTAAACCCAATATGGAGCCCGCCCTGGTGGTAAAGGGGGTTATCGGCAGTATTCAGCGGAGTATGGCCCGGCTGGAATCCCTCTGCGACATCCACCTGCTGAACCGATCCGCCGAGTTTATCGCGTCCTCCCGTTTTACCGGCATTTTCGGGATCGGCGCTTCGGGTCTGGTGGCCCAGGATTTCTCCCAAAAGCTCATCCGCATCGGCATTCCCTGTGCCAATTCCCAGGACGCGGATCTTCAGATTACCGCCGCCTGCAATTTGAGGCCCGGCGACACGGCCTGTGTTATTTCTTATTCCGGTGAAAACGAGTCCATGATTTCTACGGCCCGGTGGGCCAAAAAGAACGGCGCGAGCCTTATCACCATTACGCGGGAAACTGATAACACCCTGCGGAAACTTGCGGAGATTCCCCTCCTGGTACCATCCATGGAAAACATATACCGCATGGGCGCCACGGTTTCCCGAATTACCCAAATGGCGGTTATTGATATGATATATGCCCTACTGGTCTCAAAGAATCAAAAAAATATAATCCGGCTCCTGGAACAAACCATGGCCGCCACCCATTACCGCAGTTAAGATCTATTGTTCCTTACTAATTAACTTTGCCAGTTCCCGGCCCTTTGCTTCCAGGGCGGCGAGGTCTTCCGCGGTTGGCGCCCCCGCCCATTCATAACATTCGACGGGCTCCCATTTGAGGCCTTCAAGGGCGGCGTCACATTCCTTTTTCGCGCCCCCGACCCAGCCCCAGGAGCCGATTCGCAGTACCTTTTTTCCGAAAACGTGCTTGCGGCGGAAGATATCCAGCGCGTAGGCCATGGGCGGGAACATGGCGTACTCGTAGGTGGGCATGGCCAGCACAATTCCGGAGCTTTTCCAGGCGTCCGCCAGTACCCAGGAGACATTTTCGTCGGGAACCCGGTGTATGGAGTAGGGGACCCCCTCTTGTTCGATACCCCGGATCACCGCATCCAGGCCCAGCTTGGTCATGCCGTACATGGAACCCCAGACAATGGCGATTTCCTTTTCCGCCGGGCCCTTTGCCCAGGATGCGTACCGCGCATACCGGTCAATTATCTCTTTGGGATTTTTCCGCCAGACAATTCCATGGCTGGGGCACACGCATTTGATATCCAGGCCGCCCAGTTTTGTGATTGCCCGCTCCACAAAAGTTGAGAAGGACGAAACGATGTTGGCGTAATACCGTAAAGTTTCCTTTTCAAAAAAGGCGTGTTCCGCTTCGTTAAATTCATCGTCAAAAACCCTGTCCCCCAAAGCTCCAAAGGAGCCGAAGGCGTCACAGGAGAAAAGGCTCCCGGATTCCGCATCCCAGGTGACCATGGTTTCAGGCCAGTGGAGGTTGGGGGTCTCGAAAAAGGTCAGGACCTTGCCGCCTCCCAGATCCAGGGTGTCCCCGTCCTTGACGATGCGCAGGCCGGTTTCTATTTTATAGAAGGATTTGACCAGATTGATCCCCTTGGCGGTGGCGATTATCTCAGCCTTCGGGTTCAGTTTGCGGAATTCCGCAAGCCAGCCAGTGTGATCCGGCTCCAGGTGGTTAAGGATAAGGTAGTCTATATCGGAAAATGCAAGATTTACGGAAGAAAGGGCGTCTTTCAACTGTTGGGGCGCGCCTATCCAGTCCCGGACCAGATCGATAAGGGCAATCTTTTCACCCCTTACGATATACGAATTGAGGGACACCCCGTCGGGGATGGGCCAGATACCTTCAAAAAGTTCATCGGTGTGAACATCCGCATGAAGACAGTACACAGAATCAGATATTAAATGAGTTTTCATAGTCCTTTAAATATACTAAATACTTTACTTTTTTAGAACAGAAATAATCTGTTCCAGGACCTTTTTTCGGTCGTCCAATGGTTTGACAATAAAACCCTTGGCGCCTATAAGAAGGGCTTTTTTTACCACATCCTCTTTTCCCAGGGAGCTAACCATGATAACCCGCGCCTCTTTGTCAAATTCCAGTATTTTTTCCAGGGCTGAAACGCCGTCCATCACGGGCATCACGATATCCATGGTAACCAGATCAATATTTGGGTATAACGCCCTGTACTTTTCAACTCCCTGAGCCCCGTCCGCAGCGGTATCCACAATTTCAAACCCTTCGGAAGCAAGAATTTGATTAAGCTGTTTCGCAATAAACATGGAATCATCAACCACAAGTACCTGATAAGCGCCGCCATCCGGCTTTGTCCCGGGCATATCACTCTTTGCCGTCATGCGATAGGTTCCTCTTGCGTTAACTCTAACGGCATAGCATATCACAAGTCAAGTCCGTAGAATTATACCATGACCGTGCCCTTTTTGCTGGCGCCCATGGCGGAATTAAGCCACCGGCCCCTCCGGGAGTTGATAGAAGGCTTTTCGGGACCCGGTTCCGGCTGTGACGAATATTTTACCGAGATGATCAGCGCCGGGCCCCTCCTGGGGGGCGGCCCCTTCGAGTCCTGGTACATGGACGCCGGCCCCTGTCCGGAACGGGTGGTATACCAGCTGGTAGGTTCCGACCCGGAGCAGATTGTCCGGGCCGCCCTATTGTTGGACAGCCGGGAATGTTTGGGCATCGACATCAACATGGGCTGCGCCGCCCCGGCAATACGCCGTACCGGCGCCGGTGTGGCCTGGATGGCTTCAATTGACAAGGCCGGTTCCCTTATCGCCCGGGTGCGGCAGGCGGTCAAAAAGCGGCTCAGCGTCAAACTGCGGATAGGCTTTGAGGACGATTTTGACTACCTCCTCAATTTTTGCCGCCGTCTGGAAGGGGAGGGGGCAGAGCTCATCACCCTGCACCCCCGCACCGCCGGGGAAAAGTTCAAGCGCAGCCCCCGATGGGATTATGTGACCGCCCTTCGCCGGGAACTGCACATCCCCGTGGCGGGCAACGGGGATGTAGCTTCCGCTACGGACCTGCTGCGCCGGGCGGATGGCGGGCCCGTGATGGTGGGCCGGGCTGCGGTCCGCTGCCCCTGGATTTTCGCGGAGGCCCGAAGCGCCCAGAATTTCACGGATTATCACGGATTTATGCAGAAAGAGGTGGATCTGGAAGAAACGGCGCTGCGTTTTTTGGAACTTTTGATAAAATATCAACCCCCCGAGTTTTATATCAGCCGGGCTCGGCGCTTCTTCAACTATTTTTGTGATAATTTGAAATGGGCCCATTATGTAAAAACCTTGCTGAACCGGGAAGAGACCCTTGGCGGCATTGAGCGGGCCCTCAGGGGATATTTTGGGGAACATCCGGAAGAGCGGTACAGAAAAACGTGAAATTTTCGCCATGGCTCTTGACGAAACCCTCTATCTTTGGTAAGTTAACAAAACCTTGTAAAATGTGCGGGTAATGCCCTTGTAGCTCAGTTGGCAGAGCACATCCTCGGTAAGGATGAGGTCAACAGTTCAATTCTGTTCGAGGGCTGGCTTTACAGGGGGTTGGACCGGAGTCATTAGGAGGAAGAAATGGCAAGCAAAAAGACAGTGGTTGAATTGGTGGCGCTCCAGTGCAGCGAGTGTAAGCGGAAAAATTATACCACCGAAAAAAACCGGCGGAATACCCAGGAAAAGCTTGAGCTGAACAAGTATTGTCCCTATGACCGCAAGCATACCCTGCACAAGGAAACGAAGATAAAGTAAGGATATACTTAGGCCAGTAGCTCAATTGGTAGAGCGGCGGTCTCCAAAACCGCAGGTCGTGGGTTCGATTCCTACCTGGCCTGAATGAAAATGAAGGCCAGGTAGGAATCGAAGGGTTCTGCCCGCCGACCAGAGGGAGGAAAAGGGCGCATGGATGCGCCCGGCAGGGCAGAACCCCGGCCTGGAGGGAGCATACAGGATGTATGCGACCGGAAGGGATTCCTACCTGGCCTGGCTAAGTAGGTCGGGTAATTATAAGAGGATGGTATGAGCAAAGTAGTTCAATTTGTCAAGGAATCCTACGCTGAACTCCGGAAGGTCGTGTGGCCGGGCCGTGACGATGTGGTCAGTTCCGTCAAGGTGGTCATTGTTTCTACTATTATAATAGCCGCAGCTTTGGGGCTGGTGGATGTGTTGCTGCTCTTTGGAATAAGAGCCATATTTTAGGGATTAAAGGAAAACCATGGCTACGGGCTGGTATGTTCTCCATGTCTATTCGGGGTATGAGAATAAAATAGAAAAAACCATCCGCATGATGACCGATGTCGGGGAACTCGACAAGGAAGTAGTCAAGGATGTAAAAGTCCCTTCGGAAGAGGTGGTGGAGGTCAAGGACGGCAAAAAGCGGACCCAGACCCGTAAATTCCTCCCCGGTTATATCCTGGTGGAAATGGATCTCCCCGAAGGGTTGGTGGAATGGAAGGCTACCTGTTCCAAGATAAGGAGAATTCAGGGGGTTACCGGCTTTGTGGGAACCCCCGCGGATAAGAAGCCCCAGCCCTTAAGCGGGGACGAAGCCCGGGCCATATTGCAGAAATCCGGCGAAATCAAGGGTGAACGGCCCGTCCGCTCCCGTCAGTCCTTTTCCGCCGGTGAACAGGTTAAAATTATTGACGGGCCCTTTGAGTCCTTTACGGGAACCATTGAAGAGGTCAATCAGGAGAAGAGCAAGCTCAAGGTGATGGTCGGCATCTTCGGCCGGAACACCCCGGTGGAAGTCGATCTCCTGCAAGTGGAGAAAATGTAGTTTACGCCATTAAAACGGCGCAAACTATCAATAATAGAAGTGGGAGAGGGGGATTTTTAGTTCCAGCCTCGCTAGCTCGGTTTCGGCCGGGCATACCACGAAGGAGAGTTTATGGCAAAGAAGAAGGTTTCGGCCTTTATCAAGCTGCAGTGCCCCGCAGGCAAGGCCACCCCGGCCCCGCCCGTCGGCCCTGCATTGGGTCCCCACGGGGTAAGCGCCCCCCAGTTTGTCCAGCAGTTCAACGACCGGACAAAGGCCATGGAAGCGGGACTTATCATACCGGTGGTTATCACCGTGTATACGGATAAATCATTCACTTTTATCCTCAAGACCCCCCCTGCATCGGTGCTGATCAAGAAGGCCATCAGCCTGGAGAAGGGCTCCGCGGAGTCCCACAAGACCAAGGTGGGCAAAATTCCCCGGGCCAAGCTTGAGGAAATTGCCAAACTGAAGATGCCGGACCTTTCCGCCAATGATCTGGATGCGGCCATGAAAATTATCGCCGGGACTGCCCGGTCTATGGGTGTTGAGGTGGAAAAATGAGTCACGGAAAAAAATACCTCGAAAGTCTCAAGAAATACGATCCCACTGCTTCCTTCGATGTAAAAGAGGCTTTGGCACTGGTAAAAACCCTTTCCTTTGCCAAGTTTGATGAAACCGTTGACCTTTCCATAAAGGTTAACCTCAAAAAGAACCAGTCCGTGCGTGACACCGTGGTCCTTCCCCATCAGTTTAGGGGCGAAAAAAAGGTCCTGGTGTTCTGCAAGGCTGAAAAAGAGAAGGAAGCCCAGGACGCGGGGGCCACGTATGTGGGCGCAGAGGACCTTATCGAAAAGGTAAAGGGCGGCTGGCTCGATTTTGATGTGGCCGTTGCTACCCCGGACATGATGAAGGATGTAGGGAAACTCGGTATGGTCCTGGGCCGCAAGGGCCTGATGCCCAACCCCAAGACCGGCACGGTGACCTTTGACCTTAAGGGCGCCCTTTCGGAACTGAAGAAGGGCCGTACCGAATTCCGGGCAGACAAGACCGGGGTGGTCCACCTTGCGGTGGGGAAGGTTTCCATGGCGCCTGAGCAGATCGCTGAAAACGTCAACACCGTGGTCACCGAGATCAAACGGAAGCGGCCCGCTGACGCCAAGGGCGATTTTATCCAGACCGTTTCGGTGGCATCCAGTATGGGTCCCGGCGTATGGGTCACCATAAGAGACGAGGAATAAAAACCCTTCGGGTTTTTATTTTGGGAGTTTGCAAAGCAAACTCCATAAGGAGTAATGCGAAACTTTGTTTCGCTTCGATTCAACTGTGCGGCAGACGCCGCACTAAGTAGAGGTTATGAATGGCTATTGTTGCAAAAAAAATACAGGATGCCAAGACCGCTTCCATTCAGGAACTGAAGGATGCCTTTGGCAAGGCCCAGGATTTTATCTTTACCGATTACCGGGGACTTACGGTGGAGCAGATCACCATACTGCGGAAGCAGCTGCGGGCCAAGGAAGTCCATTACAAGGTGGTAAAAAACAACTTCGCCCGGCTTGCCTTCGAGCAGCTTTCCGCCCCCAATGTGGCGGAATACCTGGTGGGTCCCACCGCGGTGGCCATTGCGCCCAAGGATTCAAACGAGGTTGCCAAGATCCTCGTTGACTTTGCCAGGGAAGCCCCGGCTTTGCAGGTAAAAGGCGCCCTCATCGGCGATTCGGTGTATACCGCCGCACAGACCGAGGCCTTCTCAAAGTTGCCCGGCAGGCTGGAACTTATCTCCATGCTCATGTCGGTGCTGAATGGTCCTGCACGGAACCTCGCCGGGGCCCTCAACGATGTACCCGCACGGCTGGTGCGGACCATCAAGGCGGTGGGTGACAAGAAAGGCGAAAGCCCCGCCGCGTAATTTGTAATTAACCGTCAGGCTTCGGTGCTGCCGTTCCTGTCGGGGTTTTACCGGGAAACCGGAATGTTGCCCGTATGGGTACATTAATACGTATTTTTAGGAGAAGATAATATGGCAGCCCTTACTACTGATCAGATTCTTGAAGCGATTGCGTCCATGACCGTTCTGGAGGTTTCCGAACTGGTTAAGGCAATGGAAGAGAAATTCGGTGTTTCCGCCGCCGCCCCTGTGGCGGTTGCGGTAGCCGGTGGCGCCGCTGCCGGTGCTCCTGCGGCTGCTGCGGAGGAGAAAACCGAATTCAACGTTATCCTTAAAGCATTTGACGATGCCAAGAAGATTGCGGTTATCAAGGAAGTCCGGGCCGTTACCGGTCTTGGGCTCAAGGAAGCCAAGGATCTCGTTGAGGGCGCTCCCAAGCCCCTTAAAGAGGGTGTTTCCAAGGATGAAGCTGCGAAAATCAAGGAATCGGTCACTGCCGCAGGCGGTACCGTTGATATTCAGTAAAGCATTAAGGCGCGCCGTATTGATGATGCGGCGCGCTTGTCCAAATGCGCCCTTCAGGGCAAACAGTTTATTTTCTCATTAAGAGAGTGGAGGTTCCGGTTTTATGCCGGGGCCTTTTCGTAGTTTTTGGTATTGGGGGAAGTAATGGTAAAAGGGAAAATAGCCGCAAAACGGACTTATATCGGAAAGGATATTCAGGATGTGATGGATCTTCCCGATCTCGTTGATATTCAGACCTGTTCTTACGAGCGTTTTTTGCAGCGGGAAAAGCTTAAGGCGGGCCAGGCCCCGGATTTGCAGGGACTTGAAGAGGTATTCAGGGCCACCTTCCCCATCGAAAGTCCCAACGGGGATATGTGCCTGAGGTATAATTTCTACACCCTGGATGAGGAAAATATCAAGTTATCCGAACAGGAATGCAAACAGAAAGGGCTGACCTACGCGGTGTCCCTGAAGGCGCAGATCGACCTGGAATTTCGGGATAGCGGTGAAATTCGTCGAAAAGATATTTACATGGGCGACCTTCCCATCATGACTGAGAGGGGAACCTTTATCATAAACGGCGCCGAACGGGTGGTGGTTTCCCAGATCCACCGTTCTCCGGGCGTCATTTTCAGTCACGAGAAGGGAATTTATTCTTCCCGGATCATCCCCTACCGGGGCTCCTGGCTGGAATTCGAAATTGACCAGAAGAAGGAGCTGATCTACGCCAAGATCGATCGGAAAAAGCGGATTCTGGGGACCATATTTCTTCGGGCTTTGGGTTATGAAAGCCGGGAAGAGATCATCAAAGCCTTCTATAAGACTGAAACCCTGGAGGTTAAGGATGACCGGGAAACTAGGGAGCTCTTTTCCGGCAAGGTGCTGTCTGCCGCAGTGTGGGTGGCCGTTTCATCTGATGTTGAAGGCGAGGATGGGGAGGGCAAGAAAAAACTCTACCGCGCCGGGGAGAAGCTCCATCCCCACAATGTGGATGAACTCCTTGCCAACGGTATTGCCTCGATAGAGGTCATCGACTTTACTGCCGAAGGGTCCCTCAATTCTCCCATGCTCCTTAACTGCTTTGAGCGGGAGGAGATCAAGTTTGTAAAGGATGAGCAGAAAAGCGATGAGCCTTCCAGGGAGGACGCCCTCTCCACGGTTTACTCCGTGCTGATGCCCGGGGAGTCCATTACGGTGGACGCCGCCGAGAAGGACCTTTTGGGGATGTTCTTTACTTCCCGCCGCTACGATTTGGGTAAGGTGGGGCGCTACAAGCTCAATAAGAAATTTCTCCATGAGCCTCCCCTGGAGGACTTTACCCTGACCAAGCCGGATATCATTCAAACCATGAAGTTCCTCATCAAGGTCTACGTGAATGAGGAAAAGATCGACGACATTGACCACCTGGGCAACCGCCGCGTCCGGTCTGTGGGGGAACTTATGGCCAACACCATGAAGACCGCATTCAGCCGGATGGAACGGATCGCCAAGGAACGGATGAGCCTGAAAGAAACCGACACCATCAAGCCCCAGGATTTGATCTCCATCAAGCCGGTGGTTGCTTCTATAAAAGAATTCTATGGTTCCAGCCAGCTTTCCCAGTTCATGGATCAGGTAAATCCCCTGGCGGAACTGACCCACAAGCGGCGGCTCAATGCCCTGGGCCCCGGCGGCCTTTCCCGGGAACGGGCGGGTTTCGAGGTTCGGGATGTTCACTATACCCATTACGGCCGCATGTGCCCCATTGAGACTCCGGAAGGCCCGAATATCGGTCTTATCGTGTCCCTGGCCAACTATACCCGTGTCAACGAATACGGTTTTTTGGAATCCCCCTACCGTAAGGTTGTTAAAGGGGTGGCTACCAGGGATGTCGAATACCTTTCCGCCATGGATGAGGATCGGTACTTCATCGCACAGGCTTCGGCCAAGCTGACTAATAACGGCACCTTCGAGGACGAGCAGGTTTCCTGCCGTAATCAGGGGGACTATACTACACGGGCCCCCGGTGAAATTCAGTATATGGACGTATCCCCCAAGCAGATTATTTCGGTTTCCGCTTCCCTTATTCCTTTCCTGGAGCACGACGATGCCAACCGGGCCCTGATGGGTTCCAATATGCAGCGTCAGGCGGTGCCCCTGGTGTTCCCCGAGCGGCCCCGGGTGGGTACGGGAATGGAAGGGAAGTGCGCCTATGATTCCGGGGTGCTGGTAAAGTCCCGGCGGAACGGGACCGTGGTGCGGGTAACTTCACAGGAAATCGTTATCAAGAGCGATGCTTCCACCCGCATTGCGGAGACCAATGAAGAAGGCCTGGATGTGTACCCTCTGATAAAGTACCAGCGGACCAACCAGGACACCTGCTGCAATCAGCGGCCCATAGTAAAGCTTGGGGACAAGATCACCGCCGCACAGGTTATTGCCGACGGACCCGCCACCCAGAACGGGGAACTGGCCCTGGGCCGGAACATTCTGGTGGGGTTCATGCCCTGGAACGGCTACAACTACGAAGATTCGATCCTTATTTCAGAGCGGGTGGTCAAGGACGATATGTTCACCTCCATCCATATCAAGGAATTTATCACCGAAGTGCGGGAGACTAAGCTGGGGCCGGAGAAAATCACCCGTGATATTCCCAACACCTCGGAAAAGAGCCTTGATAACCTCGACGCCGAAGGGATTATCCGGGTGGGGGCCAAGGTCCGTTCCGGCGATATCCTTGTTGGAAAGGTTACCCCAAAGAGTGAAACCGAGACCACCCCGGAATTCAAACTGTTGAACTCGATTTTCGGCGAGAAGGCCAAGGAAGTACGGGATTCCAGCCTCCGGGTGCCCCACGGCATCGAGGGGACCATCATTGATATCCAGCGCTTAAAGCGCACCGAAGGGGACGATTTGAACCCCGGCGTTGACGAAGTGGTCAAGGTGCTGATCGCCACCAAGCGGAAGCTCCGCGAGGGGGACAAGATGGCGGGCCGCCACGGCAACAAGGGCGTTGTGGCCCGGATTCTGCCGGAAGAGGATATGCCCTACATGGAAGACGGCACCCCCCTGGACCTCTGCCTCACCCCCCTGGGCGTACCTTCCCGGATGAACATCGGCCAGCTTCTGGAAACAGAATTGGGCTGGGCCGGTTCCACCCTGGACGAATGGTACTCCGCTCCGGTGTTCCAGTCTCCTTCTACCGAACAAATTGAAGAGAAGCTCAAGGAAGCGGGCTTACCGGTTACGAGCAAGACGGTCCTCCGGGACGGCAAGACCGGGGAAGCCTTTGTGAACCCCATTTTCTGCGGGATCATCTACTTCCTCAAACTCCACCATCTGGTTGATGACAAGATGCATGCCCGGAGCACCGGTCCCTATTCCCTGGTGACCCAGCAGCCCCTGGGCGGAAAGGCCCAGTTCGGCGGCCAGCGGCTCGGGGAAATGGAAGTCTGGGCCCTGGAAGCCTACGGCGCTGCCAATACCCTCCAGGAACTGCTGACCATTAAGTCCGACGATATGACGGGCCGGTCCAAGATCTACGAGGCCATCGTGAAGGGGGAACCATCCACTACGGCGGGAATCCCTGAATCCTTTAACGTACTGGTTCAGGAACTGCGGGGCCTGGCGCTGGATTTAACGATCTACGACGGCAAGGGTAAACAGATTCCGCTCACCGAGCGGGATGAAGAGATGATTACCAAGTCGGGGAGTAATTTCTAATAATGAAGATGAGGAGAAACCGCAGAGAACGTAGAGACTTTACACAGAGAGCACAGAGGAAGAATATAAAATTTTATTCCTCTCTGTGTCCTTTGTGTTCTTTCCTCTGTGCCCTCTGCGGTTAATCTTCATATCGGTAACTAAATGAGGAGATAACATGCGCGATATCCAGGATTTTGATTCGATAATGATAAAGCTGGCCTCCCCGGACATGATCCGGGCCTGGTCCTACGGCGAAGTGAAGAAGCCGGAAACCATCAACTACCGGACCCTGCGGCCCGAGAAAGACGGCCTTTTCTGCGAGCGGATCTTCGGGACCACCAAGGAGTGGGAATGTTACTGCGGCAAGTTCAAATCGATCCGCTACAAGGGGGTCATCTGTGACCGCTGCGGCGTTGAGGTAACCCACTTCAAGGTACGCCGGGAACGGATGGGCCATATCGAACTGGCGGCCCCGGTGTCCCACATCTGGTACTACCGCTCGGTGCCCAGCCGCATGGGCCTGCTCCTGGACCTTCCCATGACCGCCCTGCGGTCGGTGCTCTACTATGAAAAATACGTGGTCATCGATTCCGGGGACACCGATTTAAAGAAGAACCAGCTCCTCACAGAAGAAGAATACTACGAAGCCCAGGAACGCTACGGCGGGGGCTTCTCCGCCGGTATGGGTGCGGAGGCGGTACGGACCCTCCTTGAAAACCTCAATCTGGATCAGATGGCCATTGATCTCCGGGCCAAGATGATCGAAAAGGGCGCCAAGAGCGACAAGCGGCTCCTCAAGCGCATCGAAATTGTGGAAAATTTTCGGGCTTCCAGCAATAAACCCGAATGGATGATTCTGGACGTGATTCCGGTGATCCCCCCGGAACTGCGGCCCATGGTCCAGCTCGACGGCGGCCGTTTTGCTACGAGCGATCTTAACGACCTCTACCGCCGGGTGATCAACCGGAATAACCGGCTCAAGCGGCTCCAGACCCTGAACGCCCCGGATATCATTATCCGCAATGAAAAGCGGATGCTCCAGGAAGCGGTGGACGCCCTTTTCGACAATTCCAAGAAGAAGCGGGTGGTGAAGGGCGCGTCAAACCGGCCCCTCAAATCCATCAGCGATATGCTCAAGGGCAAGCAGGGCCGGTTCCGGCAGAACCTGCTGGGCAAGCGGGTTGACTATTCGGGCCGCTCGGTTATCACCGTAGGGCCGGACCTTAAAATGTGGCAGTGCGGGCTCCCCACCAAGATGGCCCTGGAACTGTTCAAGCCTTTTATCATGAAGAAGCTGGTCGACAAGGACGTGGTCTACAATATCAAGAAGGCCAAGATGCTGGTGGAGGCGGAGACCCCCGAGGTATTCGCCATCCTGGACGAGGTGGTCAAGGAACACCCGGTGCTGCTGAACCGCGCCCCGACCCTGCACCGTCTGGGTATCCAGGCCTTTGAACCCGTGCTGGTTGAGGGAAAGGCCATCAGGCTGAACCCCCTGGTTTGCCATGCCTTTAACGCCGACTTTGACGGGGACCAGATGGCGGTCCATGTGCCCTTGACCCAGGCGGCACAGATGGAGTGCTGGACCCTGATGCTTTCCGCCCGGAACCTCCTCAACCCGGCGAACGGGAAAACCATCGTGTTCCCCTCCCAGGACATGGTTCTGGGGATCAACTACCTTACCCGGATTAAGCCCAAGGCTAAAGGTGAGGGGCGGCGCTATACTGCCCTTGATGAGATCCTTATGGCGGTGGAAGCCAAGTCCCTGGAATGGGAAGCATCCATTAAGGTAAAGCCCACCAAATTTCCCATCTGGGAAAAGGCAGGCAAGGAAGTAAAGCCCGGAGCGGACGGCCTTATCGAGACCACCGCAGGCCGGTTAGTGTTCAACGAGGAACTGCCCCCGGAAATTCCCTTTGTTAACTATGAATTGAAGGACAAGGAACTGCGGGAACTTATCGAAAGTGTCTTTGCCGATAAGGGTTCCTGGATTACGGTAAAAATGCTGGATGTCATTAAGGCCACCGGCTACAAGTATGCTACGGTCTTTGGGGCCACCATCGGGGTTGATGATATCGTGGTGCCGGAGGAAAAAACCGGGATGATCGACAAGGCCAATAAGGATGTCGATGCCATCCAGCGCCAGTACCGCCAGGGGCATATCACCCAGGATGAGCGGTATAACCGGGTCGTTGAAATCTGGAACAAGACCAACGAGGATTTGACGAATATCATGATGGAGACCCTGAAAAAGGACAAGGACGGGTTCAATTCGATCTACATAATGGCAAACTCAGGCGCCCGGGGAAGCCGCAACCAGATCCGCCAGCTTGCGGGGATGCGGGGCCTTATGGCCAAGCCCTCCGGGGACATCATCGAACTGCCCATCAGGTCCAACTTTAAGGAAGGGCTTTCGGTTATCGAATTCTTTATCTCCACCAACGGCGCCCGGAAGGGCCTGGCGGATACGGCCCTTAAGACCGCCGAGGCGGGTTACCTTACCCGCCGCCTGGTCGATATCGCCCAGGACGTGGTGGTCAACGATGACGACTGCGGCACCATCAACGGTATTTCCTATTCCGCCATTAAGGATGGCGAGGATATCGTGGAGCCTTTGAGCGAACGTATTGTGGGCCGTTATACCCTGGAACGGGTCAAGCACCCCATCACCGGGGAGCTGATCATCGACGTGAACGAAGAAATCACCGAGAAAATTGCCAGGGAAATCGAGGACGCCGGTGTCGAGACCGTGCGCATCAGGACGGTGCTGACCTGCGAGGCGGAACATGGGGTCTGCCGCCGCTGTTACGGCCGGAATCTGGCCACCAACCGGTCCGTGGACATCGGGGAAGCCGTCGGGACCATCGCCGCCCAGTCCATCGGCCAGCCGGGAACCCAGCTGACCATGCGGACCTTCCATATCGGCGGGGCTGCCAGCAAGGTGAGCGAGGAAAACCGTATATTTTTAAAATACCCGGTGTACGTCAAGGAAGTGGAAGGGACCCATGTGCCCCTTGAAAGCGGTCACTGGCTCTTTACCCGTAAGGGATACACCGTGGTTAACCGGGTGATGAAGGAATTCAAGCTTGAGCCGAAGGATATCCTCCTGGTGGAAGACGGAAAACGGATTATCCGGGGGGAACCGATCATCAAGCACGGGGCAAAGGAGATTCTTTCCCCAGAAATCGCCTATGCCATGGTCAAGGACGAAAAAGGCGCCGGGCGTATGCTCTACCTTATTGGGCAGGATCAAAAGATCGAAATCCGCAACGGTTCCGAATTTGTTGCAAAGAAGGGTGAAGTGGCGGCGGCGGAAAAGACCATTGCCAGCTTCGACCCCTACTCGGACCCGATCATCGCCGAGAAATCCGGGACGGTAAAGTACGAAGATATCATTTCCGGCACCACCTTGAAGGAAGAAATCAACGAGGAAACGGGGAACACGGAAAAACGGATCACCGAATTCCAGTTGGAAAGCAAGCAGCCCCGGATTCTCATCGTTGATGATGAGGGCAAGGAAGTTGCTTCTTATTTCCTCCCCGGAGGGGCCTATATACAGGTGGACGAAGGGGAAAGGATCGATGCCGGGCGGACCTTGGCAAAGACCCTCACCGAATCCGCCAAGGCCATGGACATTACCTCTGGCCTGCCCCGGGTCAGCGAACTCTTTGAGGCCCGTAAGCCCAAGGCTCCCGCGGTTCTGGCCCTGGTTTCCGGGAAGGTCGTCTTTAAGGGTATTATCAAGGGCAAGCGGAAGGTTTCTGTGGAGGATGCCTTCGGCAAGGAATACCCCCACCTTATACCCATGACCAAGCGCTTGCTGGTCCGGGACGGCGACACCGTGGAAGCCGGTGAGCCACTCTGTCAGGGGGCCAAGAATCCCCACGATGTGCTTCATATTTTGGGTGAAAGCGTCCTCCAGCGCTATCTGATGGACGAAATCCAGCAGGTGTACCGCCTCCAGGGGGTGGCCATCAACGACAAGCATATCGGCGTTATCGTCCGGCAGATGCTGCGGAAGGTGGAGATCGTCGCCGTAGGGGATACTTCGTTCATCTACGGAAAAATGGTGGACAAGTACCAGTTCCACGATGAAAACAGCCGGGTTATCGCCGAAGGGGGACAGCCCGCGGTTGCCCGGCCCCTGTTCCAGGGCATCACCAAGGCGTCGCTCAATATTGATTCCTTCCTTTCGGCGGCAAGCTTCCAGGAAACCACCCGGGTGCTCACCAACGCGGCGATTGCCGGGGATACCGATCACCTCCGGGGCCTTAAGGAAAACATCATCATCGGGCATCCCATACCGGCAGGCACGGGGATGAAGCGTTACCGGGATGTCAAGCTCTTCGACGAGGACAGCCAGGACCTTGATGTGCAGATGGAGGAAATCCTGGAACAGCGAAAGCTGGAGGCCGCCGCTATGGCGACCGAGGAAGAGGATTATTCTCCGGAAGCGATGGAGAATAATGACGAATAGTTGAGCCGGTTTCAAAATACAAGAATTTAACCACAAAGGACTCAGCGAACCTTTGATTCGCGGACACGAAAGTTTTTATTCGTTGCGAGGGGTACATACCCCGCTGCTTGCCGCAGGGCAAAAGCATTTAGCTTTTGCCAAATAAAACATCATGAAGGAAATCTTGATTGAAAGCCGCCTTGAATTGTTTTCGTCTGGCATTTCGCTTCTGGTCTGTTTGGGTTGAACGTAAAAGTCTAAGCGCTATCTTTCGCAAGATATCCAGATTTTCCGGTGCGTGGTCTTTGCGGACTTGCGAGGCGTCTTCGGCAAAACAAACATCAAGGGACCAGTGCAACTGGTTTTCGATTGACCAGTGTTCGCGGACAAGATACCCAAAACGCTCTGCACTTGCCGTAAGGCTGCTCAGGTAATAACGGTCATATGCGGTCGTTTTCCAGCCGGATTCGGCGGTTTTATCCACTGTTTGGCGGGTACCATGATATCGGACAAAGGTTTTTAGGCCAGACCAAAGGCGCCTGTCCTCATACCAATCTGCGCTGGTTATGGTTATTTTTCGCTGTTCTATCCTGCCATGGTCCTTCTCAGAACCGCTTTCCCATTCGGTGCACTGTTCATGTTTATGCGGGTCAGTATCAAGACCCGTAAAACAGTCCGCAATTTCCCGCTGACACCCCATCGCGTCTATCGTAACCGTGTCGCCTTGTATGTCTATCGTGTCTAACAATTGCGGAATGGCAGTAATTTCGTTACTCTTTTTCCCGGTCACCAACTGCCCCAAGACCAGGCTTTCCGCTCCAACCCACGCCGAAACCACATGAACGGCATGATGCGTATACTTCGTATACGACACCATCCGCGCTCCCCCGTATTGTTTTTCCGTCTCTATTGATGTTCCGGTCTCCGCATTGGCTGACCAGATTCAGCCATCCGTACATACTTTTCATCAGTTCTTTCGGGTTTACCCGCCGGAAAACACGCTCAAACGTGCATTCATCGGGTATCCCGTTCGGTAATTCCAGGAATGTTTTGAACCAGCTCTCCCGGGCCTGTCCCAATTCCTCCATTGCTTCAAATTCATCTTGCCCGCTTATGACGGTGCTGAGCCCGATCACCAGGATATCTATCAAGTTGTGCCTGAAATTGCCTTGTTGCCGCCTTGGATCGTGAATCTCCCCCAAAAAATCGGTCATTTTGGTAATGTCGGCTTGCGTTACCTCCATTCTTTCTTCCCCTCCCAGAGAAGAATAGAAGTATACCATGGTATTCTAAATGCTTTTGCCCTGGCAAAAGCCGGTCTATTGTTAAACCGGCTCTAATTAGAGTTTGTCTATAATGTAGACACATTATAGACAAACTTCCTTAAAAACGGCATTTGCGTATGCAAATGCAAGTTCTGTCCACAAAGTAACCGACTTTGTGGATAGACACTAATTACTTACATACCCGCTGGCATAATCAATGACGCACATGATACCGTACCGTGTATGAGCTCCTGTTGAAACTCCCGTCTGGGTAAAGCCCGGCAGCATGATGACATCCCGGTGTCCCCGGTCAGGAATGCCGTCATCAATTAACAGATCGACCACAATATCACGACCGCTGCTTGTTCCATAGGTGATGTTCTCTCCGAGATTTTTGTATCCCGCTCCGTATTTTTCCGCTCTGGTAACCGGATTGCCTCCATCGCTTCCGGTATGGCTCATCTGTCCTTTTTGCCCAATATCCATGACATGATCTTTTGCCGCAAGGGCCAATCCCCTTTCGGGAAACAAAAGCTGTACGCCCTGCATTGCTTTTAACGCGTTATAACATTCTTCCGCGGCAGCCCTGCCTTCTTTGGTTAGGACGCTTAATGTTTCGGAGACCATATACCGCTTGTCATTGTAATGGGGAAAGCGGGGCTTTATATACAATTCCGCATATTTTGCCGGGTCGCTCCGTACCTTGTTCATTTCCAGGATGACGTCTTTTTCAATTCCGGTAAGATAATCAACATCTTTGGCGGTGTCCAGTGTTGGAATATCCCAATGTGCGGCATCGGGATCGGCCCGTTCACCGATGGGGTTATAGTTGCTGCGCTGGGTACTATTGCCAGCGGAATTTCTGCCGCCCAGCAGGAAGGATTGCTGGGAGAAATCGCCGTCCTGAGCTGTTAACGGATGGAGTAGGCCGAGGAGGAATAGGAGAAAATAAAGGTAGTTTTTCATGGGGAAACTCCTGACGTTTTTGAATGGCGGCAAATCCCCATGCGTCTCACGGACGCTTGCAATTTGCCACTTGTCATGGCACTAATCGTTATGCCTTCATTTTTAAAACGAGGATGTGATTCAAAAAATTCCTTGGACTTATTGTGCATCCCAAAAACAAGTTCCTTTATTTTGCCAACTTCTTTCATTTGTTGTTTATCAAGCTCTTCCAATATTCTATATTCATTTTCATAGGACCAGCAATTTAGTTTACTGGTTAATATTTTTTCTATATTGTAATCAAGCGAATCAATGGGATTGATGGGTGGTAATGATTCATTATAACTGATTTTTTTTAATTTTGCAACGTCAACATCAATACCAATGCAAATTCCCTTATGGCTGTCGGCATAATGGGACCACAACAAAAAATTATCGCAATCTCCCGCTAATGCGCATACTTTATTGTGATATTTTGCGTTTTTTAGACCATCAAGGGCATCAGTATATTGACCGGAATTGGAAACAAGAAACAAGCCCTCCATGGGATCATTTAGAGTATGCCAATCGGCAAAAAACAATTTTCCCAAAAGATATTCTTCTATGTGTTCAATAAAATTACTCATGGACATATACTTATAAACACGCATGGTTCATTCTCCTTAAAAAATCCCATTACAACACCTCTCATGTAATGTTGTAATACTTCTTTCGGCGCTCATTCCAGTAACGCCACATCTGCCGCCCATCAGCACTAATTGGCATTTCACACAGGGCATCGCCTTGTCAAAATAATGCCCTGCGATAGTTTTATGCTATGGCCGATAGGACCATTGACCACTGTTCCTAATATATGTCCCAGCCCTTTTATTGTTCTTATTATAGTATTCTGCAAAATCAGAAAGAAAACCACAATATTTATCAATATCAACATTACTCCCAATAACAATCCTGTCAATCGAAGTACGATCCATTAAACTATCACCAAGGCTAGATGTAAATGCCCATTCCCCAATAGAAGTTACACTATTGGGGATGGTAACACGCGTTAATCGATTATCGTAAAATGCAGAATCTCCTATTGTAGTAACACTATTGCCAATAGTAAGACTTGTCAATGGATTTTCTGCAAAGGACTTATCTTCAATAGAAGTTACACCATTTGGGATGGTGACACTGGTTAATCGATTTCTGTAAAAGGCCATACTTCCAATAGAAATTACACTATTTGGGATGATGATACTGGTTAATCGATTTCCGTAAAAGGCCATACTTCCAATAGAAATTACACCATTTGGGATGGTGACACTGGTTAATTCATTGCCGTAAAAGGTCCCAAGTCCAATAGCCGTCACCGGAAGTCCGTCTATTTCAGCCGGAATACGGACATCCTTTACCGTTCCCGTATATCCGGTAATAGTTACCGTTCCATTTTCAACGGTTGTTTCAAAATCACTCATATCCTGAGCAAAAGTCATAATAGAAAAACCAACGCATAAAACAAAAATCACCAATGCCTTTTTCATTGCGAACCCCTTAATACACGTTATATAAAACCTCGTACGAGATTTATTTCTTACAGCGAAAACGGTGTCCGCTGTTTATTCAATATGAATGACCCTAGGGCCCCCCCCGGAATTGTGAAAGTGTTTCCACTGCTCGACATAGAAGGAATTACCTTCAAGACTAAGCTCCTTTGTAAAGGTTTCGCCGTCTATCTTAATGGTAGCGTCGTTAAAATATTCATACCGAAAAGACCGGCTTGGCTCTTTACTGTTTATCCGGTTAGCGGTATAGGTTGCCCCAAGATGATACTCCCGGTTATAGATAAACCCGTTTTCAAAAAAGATAAAGGCCTTATTGGTTCCCATAACGCTTTTCCAATATCCCAGTAGTATTCTGCTGTATTTCTGATTATTCAGGACATCAGGCGGGTAACCATTGGCAATGGCTATCAGTCTGTTTTCATTATCAGCGCTTCCTTGCCGGTGATAAGAAATACCATCAAGCAGTATGTTGTTGTTGTCAATGATGATAAGCGGGAATTCTATATCATCGCCGGTATCTGGCACGTTGGTTGCAATAATTTTATTGGGCTGATACTCATACCATTTATACATGTTGTCTGCATTTGTTTTATTATCCCCAAACGTAAAAAGATCGCCTCTAAACATGACCAGTTTTACGAGATCGGACCCATAAAAAAGCCAATCGCCCTGCAGCATATCCTGGACATCGTCGTCCGCAAACACATTTCCCGCCATGCTAAACGGTACGGCAATAATCAACAGGACCGAAATCTTCCTTTTCATACCTTCCTCCACTTTATTTGACTTACGCCACTTTCCCCCGCTCCTGCCCCTTCCCGATGCCACCGTCCCCCAACAGGATCGGGGCGAGCGTCTTTTTGACAGAATTTTCCGCTATACGGGCGGTTCGGACATGGGCCAATACCTCGGCCTGATCTTCCGGCGGCAATTGCCGGTAACAGTTAAGCAGCTCCTTTTCTCTGTCTGGCATGGTAACCTCATGAATATACCTTAATCGTTAATATTATACAATTTAGGTATATTCTTGTCAATGAATTACTGCTCTTTTCATTGTAAATTTGAGTAAAATTTGATAGCATTGAAGAGCATGACTGACAGAATACGAGCGATCCGCGAAAAACTGGGCATTAATCAGGGCGAATTTGCCCGCCAAATAGGCTTAACTCAGGCGGCTCTGTCCCGGATCGAGGTGGGAAAGAGTAAACTGACCGAACAGAACATCAAGCTGATATGCGTGACCTTTAATGTGAACGAGCATTGGCTGCGTACCGGGGAGGGGGAGATGTTCGGCTCCTTATCGCTCTATGAAAAGGAGCTTTTGGAGACTTACCGCCAGTTAACAGAGGAAACCCAAGACTTCATTCTGGATATGACCCGGACCCTGTTAAAAAAGTATAAGGAAAAGTTAAAAAAGTCTTCTATATAATCAGCAGAACAGGGCCTTCCCCCGCACATACTTCGCCGCAATATGGCGATCATCCGAAAGGTACACCGTCCGCCGGAGCCGCTCCTCCACGCTCAGCCTAAAAGGGGCGGCCAGGTCCGCATCGTTAATGACCAGCGCGTCAAATTCATAGCCCGGATCAAAGGAACCCGCTGCCCCGGCATTACCCGGCAACCCGGCCTTCCCAAAGAACGATCCGCCCCCAAGGGTTCCCATCCAGAACGCTTCCTCAAAGGTGAGGGACGCTTCGTCTTTGGCGACAAGGCACTGCCGCAGTTTGGACACCCCGATTGCATCGGTCATGGCCCGGAAGATCGATGTGTGGACGCCCCCGGCGACATCGCTGCCGAGCCCGGTGGGGATGCCCATGTCCAGAAAGCGCCGCGCCGGGGCGATGCCGGATGAGATGTTGAGGTTCGATTGGGGGCAGTGGGCGATGTATACGCCCCGGTTCCGCATCAGGCGCAGTTCCTCATCACCTGACCAGACGCAGTGGGCCATGACGGTGGGCGTATTCGCGCCGAAGAGATCAAACTGGGCGTAGGCATCGCCGTAAAAATTTGATGAGGGGCAGAGTTCCCGTACCCAGGCAATCTCACGCTGATTTTCCGAAAGGTGGGACTGGAGGGGGAAAGTGGCGTAAGTCAAATAAAGTGGAGGAAGGTATGAAAAGGAAGATTTCGGTCCTGTTGATTATTGCCGTACCGTTTAGCATGGCGGGAAATGTGTTTGCG
>BOAV01000013.1 GCA_026002045.1 Spirochaetia bacterium
CCAAAATGTGGTAAAGCACCCGGTGCTTCCAAATAGCGAAAGCCGGGCAAAACTTGCGGAACGGAAAAGCTCAAAGTTTACGGAAAAATACGCCGATTATATTGCCCTTGGGGTTGAGGAGTGGCGTAAGGTTTACCATGAACACCAGAAACTCGGCAAGAAAGCGATACTGTTTATTATGACCGACGATACCCGTAATTGTGACGACCTTAACGAATACCTTCAAAACACCTATGCGGAATTCAAAGACGCGGTTCTGGTGATCCACACTAAAAACAACGGTGAGATTGCGGAATCCGACACCAATAAAAACAAGGAAGAACTGGACAAACTCCGTAAGAATGCCAATGAGATCGATAGTGACACGAGCCCTTATAAGGCGATTATTTCGGTTCTGGTACTCAAGGAAGGCTGGGATGTCAGGAATGTTACCACCATAGTGGGACTGCGGGCCTATTCCGCGAAAAGCAACATCCTCCCCGAGCAAACCCTGGGCCGGGGCCTGCGCCGCATGTATCCCGGCATCAATACTACCGAATATGTCAGCGTTGTGGGGACCGCCGCTTTTATGGAATTCGTTGAGGAAATACAGAGCGAAGGGGTCAAACTGGAATACAGTCCCATGGGCGTGGGGACGGCGGCTAAGGCTCCCCTCATTATTGAGGTTGATTCTGAAAACACCCAAAAGAATCTTGATGAGTTGGATATAGCCATTCCTGTCCTTTCCCCCCGGATGTACCGGGAATATAAACGGCTGGAAAATCTGAACCCCACCAACTTTGGTATCAAAAAGATACCCTATAAACAATTCTCCGATTCTGAAAAACGGGAAATCGTATTCCGGGATATCACCACCGATGAGGTAAACCACATTACTATTCTGGGGTCAGATGCGGTAACCGATTACCGCAATATAATAGGCTATTTTGCCCAAATAATCATCAGGGACCTGCATCTGGTTAATGTTTATGATATTCTTTACGGTAAAATCAAGGAGTTTATTGGATCCTACCTTTTTACCAAACCGGTTGATATTGATGATCTCAACACTATTAGAAACTTATCAGAAATTGAAGCCTCAAAAACAATTATAGAGACCTTTGAAAAGGAAATTAATACCTTAACCGTACAGGATAAGGGAACCGCTTCGATTCGGGATTATATACGGCTAAAACAAACCCGTCCCTTTGTTGTTGAAAATCAGGAATACCTTATCCCCCGGAAAAGTATCTTTAACAGGATAATCGGCGACAGCGGCCTGGAACTGCGTTTTGCTGCGTTTCTCGATCATTGCGGGGATATTAAGAGTTATGCCAGGAATTATATGGCGGTTCACTTTAATATCGACTATGTGAATAACGAGGGCAAAATCTCAAATTATTACCCCGATTTTATCGTCAACCGGGACAATAAAAATATCTATATCGTGGAAACCAAGGGACAGGAAGATTTGGATGTTCCCTTACAGATTCATCGCCTGGCGGAATGGTGCAAAGATATCAATAATGCCCAGGACAAGAATCATTTTGATTATATCTTTGTCGGTGAATCTGACTTTGATATGTTCAAGCCGGATTCTTTTGAGTCCCTGGCAAAAAATTTCAAGAAATATAAGGAAAGTTAATTCCCCTGCTTCCCCCATTGGTATACTATGAATAATATGATATACTATTTGGATATTCTGACATTTTAAGGAGGCATTTCCATGGATAATCCCGTATTGACCGCCATTGCGGAGCGCCGCAGCATCCGCGCATACAAGGACGATAAGGTCACCAAAGAGCAGTTTGACATTTTGCTCAGGGCCGCAGAGGAGGCGCCCAGCGCCCGCAACTCCCAGCCCTGGCATTTTTCGGTGGTGCAGAACCCCGCCATTCTCGCGGAGATCAACGCCGAGGCCTGCAGGAACCTGAACCGTGAGGGGGACATCTTCCACGGCGCCTCTGCGGCGATCTTTTTAAGCTGCGACGCCGCCTCCCGCTGGGCCCGGCTTGACTGCGGTATCGCCACGCAGACCATTGCCCTGGCGGCCCATTCCATAGGCCTTGGCACGGTGATCCTGGGTTTGCCCGACGCGGCCTTTACGGGTGCGCGGGGGGATTACTTCAACAAACTCCTCAAATTCCCCGCCGGGTACAGTTTCGCCGTGGCTATCGCCATCGGCTTTCCTGCGGCAACAAAGGAAGCCCATCCCGTTGAGCCGGATCGGATCACCTTTGTGGAGTGACTCACGCGGGGGTTAGTTTCCGCACCGCCTTAAAGATGTTTTCATAGCCCGTACAGCGGCAGAGGTGGCCGGAAAGCAATTTCCGCAGTTCATCGTCCGAATAGGTTTTTCCCGTTTTGATGATCTCCGCGGCGCTCATGAGGAAGCCGGGGGTGCAGAATCCGCACTGGACCGCCCCTTCGTCGATGAAGGCCTGCTGTATGGCGGACAGTTCCCCGTCTGCGCTGATGAGGCCTTCGGTGGTGGTGATTTCCTTGCCGTCTGCCCAGATCGCAAGGTAGATGCAGGAGTTGAAACATTCCCCGTTGATGATCACATTGCAGGCCCCGCACTCGCCGACCTCGCAGCCCTTCTTGACGCTGGTCAGGCGGTACTCGTTCCGCAGCATGTCTGTTAATGAGGCGCGGACATCAACCATGGTTTCCGTGTCCCTGCCGTTTATTTTGCACCGCACCAATTGCCTGTTCATAATGCCGCCCCGCTTAATGTGAGGGATTCCCGGATACTTCGTTTTGCCAATTCTTCCACCAGCTGGAGCCGGAATTCTCTGCTTGCCCGCCAGCTTGTCCGGGGGTTTACATCGGAGAGGGCGGCCTTTGCCGTTGCGTTGATGGTTTCTTCGCTTACGGGTTTTCCCTTTGCCGCCATCTCCGCGCTCGGTGCGCGCATGGGGACGGGACCGGCCACACCGTAGGCCAGGCGCAGCCGCTCAATAGTTTTGCTGTCCTTTGAAAGCCGCACATTGGCGGAGCATCCCAGGGTTGCGATGTCCAGGGCATTCCGCATGGCGTACTTGATATAATTGCCGTAACAGTTTTCGTAACTTTCCCTGGGTATCAATATCGCCTGCAGAATTTCGTCATGGGCAAGGGCTGTTTTGCCTGCGCCAACATAGTGTTCCTGTATGGGAACCAGACGGGTCCCGTTGGGGCCGAGGTATTCCATCACCGCATCCCAGGCAACCAAAGTGGATGCGCTGTCCGCGGAAGTAACCCCGTTGCAGACATTTCCGCCGATGGTGCCGATGTTGCGCAACTGGGGTCCGCCGATGGTATCCACCGCTTCGCCCAGCACGGGGATGTGTTTTTGAATGATGGGGTCCGAGGTAATATGGGAAAAGCTCGTCAGGGGGCCGATGCGGATCGTTCCCGTATCATCAATACTGACACCCCGCAGTTCATCAATTTTCTGGATGCTCACCAAAGTGCAGCCGGCAAGTTTGCCCTCCCGAATTTGGATAAGCACATCGCTGCCCCCGGCGATAATGCGGGCTTCAGGGTGTTCCTGTAACAGTTTTACTGCGTGGGCCGGGCTTTCCGCTTCGTAGAGTTCTTCGATGTCGTACATTACAGTAACCCCGCTTTTTTGAATTCCTCAAAGAGTATGTGGGGGGTCATGGGGATTTTGTTGATGCCCACCCCGGTGGCGTGAAGTACCGCGTTGCGGATCGCTGCCGCGCCGGGAACTGTCGGCGGTTCACCCAGGGCCTTGGTCCCGTAGGCATTGGTGGGTTCATAGTTCTCCACAAACTGCGCTTCCAGATGGGGATGATCCAGCATGGTGGGGAGCTTGTAGTCCAGAAGGTTATCGTTAAGGAGCCGGCCGGTCTTGGGATCGTAGAGGAGCTGTTCGTACATGCCGAAGCCGATGGCCATACTCATGCCGCCGTGGACCTGGCCTTCCGCGAGCCGGGGGTTTATCAGGCGGCCACAGTCGTGGACGTTGACGAGGTCGAGGAGTTTGATCTTCCCCAGGGGGATGTCCACCTCAACTTCCGCAAAGGAGCAGCCAAAACTGAAGGCGTTGGTTTTTACCTGTGCGGTGGATTCTGCGGTGAGGTGTTCGGCGTGGTCCACATGGTAGAGGGTTTCCGTGGCCAGTTCCGCCAATGGGCATAGTATCTGGTTGTCGTTGGTAGTGAGCACAATATTTCCATCAATGATATCAAGATTGGAAACGGGCATGCGGGTATATTCCGAAGCGCAGCGAAGTATCTTTTCCTTTAAGAGGAGTGCCACCTTGTTAATCGCCGCGCCCCCCACATAGGTCTGCCGTGAACCATAGGCCCCGGTGCCGAAGGGGGTGATGTCCGTGTCCTGGGTGCTGATCACGTGGACATTCTGCCAGGGGATACCCAGGGTATCGGCGGCCATCTGGGTAAAGGCGGTATCCGCGCCCTGGCCGATTTCGGTTTCCCCAACCTGGACCTGCACGCTGCCGTCCTGGTTCAGCACCATCCTGCAGGAGGAAACTTCTATCGAGATAGGCCAGACCGCGGTGTTGTACCAGAACAGGGCCATGCCCACGCCCCGGCGTTGAAGCCCGCTCTGGTTCTGGTAGAGCTTTCGTTTTTCATCCCAATGAATGTAGGCCTTGCCCTTTTCCACGCATTGATGAAAGGAATCAAACCAGTTCACGTTTTTGGTAAAGGGATCGGTAAAGCCCACGGGCATCACATTGAGGAAGCGGAATTCCAGGGGGTCCAGTTTAAGCTGCCGGGCGATGTCCTCCATGTGGGATTCCACGGCGAACACCGCTTGGGGTGTGCCGTAGCCCCGCATGGCACCGGCGGCGGCGGTGTTGGTATAGACCGTGGAGATATCCACCTTCCGGGCCTTTTCGTCTTGGTAGAGCTGGCGGAACACGTTGGTCCCCTTGGCGGCGATCCCGTGGCCGTGGGAACCGTAGGCCCCCTGTGTCGAATATGCGGTATAGCTGCGGGCCACGAGGCGCCCGTTGGGCCGCACCCAGGTTTCAAGGTGAATCTTTTCGCCGTGCCGCACCCGTGTGCCGAAGAAAACTTCCTCACGGGAGAGTTCCAGTTTTACCAGCCGCCCTCCAACTTGAGTTGTCATGTAGGCGTTGAGGGGTTCGTAGAGGCTGTCCTGTTTGTTGCCGAAGCCGCCCCCGATATAGGGCTTTATGATCCGCACATTACCCCAGGGAATCCCCAGGGCCTGCCCCACGATGCGCCGGATGATGTGGGGGATCTGGGTGGATGCCACAATCACGATCCGGCCGTTTTCCATGTAGGCCCAGGAGGTGACGGTTTCAATATGGCAGTGCTGGACTATGGGGGTAACAAAGGTCCCCTCAAATTTGATGAGCCCCGTTTCTTTAATGGCCTCCTCAAAATTTCCGTCTTCCACGGTGCTGTGCTTCAAAACATTGTTGGGGAAACCTTCGTGGATAAGTTTGGCCCCCTCCTTCATGGAATCCTCCGGGGTCAGCAGGATGGGGTATTCTTCGTATTCAACCTTGATGACCCGGAGCGCACGGGAAGCGGCCACCTCGTCCTCAGCGATGACCGCGGCGATGTCATCGCCGTAAAGCCGGACCCGTTGATTGAGCAGTTTGCGGTCCATGGGGTCCTGATGGACGGGGTCCGTGGACCAGGGGTGGCCCGCGGTGGGGAAACAGATATCGGGAACGTCAAAGCAGGTGATGATCTTCACCACCCCCTTTATTTTTTCCGCCTCGGTGGTATCAATTTTTGTGACGAGCCCGTTGGCAATGGTAGAATGGAGAATCTTCCCAATCAGGGCATTGCGGTCAACCAGATCATCGGTGTACTTTGCCCGCCCCGAAACTTTTTCCCAGGCGTCAACCCGGGGTATGCTCTGCCCTATGCTCATGTGTGCCTCTGTCTTAATTGTGTTACGATTTTTGGCCAAAAGCAAGCGACCGTATCCTGATGCACACTGCCCGCGATGATCCCCCAAAGGCCGCTGTGAAAATCTTCGGGTAACAGGGAAACCAGTTCCCTGGCCTGCCCAAGACTTTTGTCATCTTCAACCTGGTTAAGGAAAAGGACCTTTCTGCCTTGGGCTGCGGCGAAAAGACCTTTAGCCCCCTTATGCCCGGTGATTACCCGGACAAGGTGTTCCGGCTTTAGGATACCCCCTTCCTGGGCGCCGCTGAGGGTGCTGAAAAGGGAAAAGCGGTGAATAAGGGTTTCCGAAACCGGCATCCCTAGGGACATAAGGGGAAGGATACCTACCGTGATTGTCGTAAAAGAGGGAACCGCAGGCTCATGCTCCGCCCATGCCTTGAGGGGCAGTCCCCGGGAGCCGTCCCCTTCGATTAACACGAGATCATAATCCGGGACTATCCGTTCCAGCTCATCAAGGGGCAGTGATTCAAGTTTACCCGTTTTTTCGTTGAAGCGGCCCGCCAGGGTTATGCCGTCTTTGCAATCGGTGGGCGCTCCACTGCAGTAATGATCATAGAGTCCGGTTTCTGCCGAAGGGACCAGCATCTTTGTGGTGGGTGTGACGAGAATTTTGCGGGAGCGCTCGTCGTTTTTGTGCCGTCCCCGCAAATGCTGCGCCAAATGCCAGATGAGGGAGGTCTTGCCCCCTGAGCCGATAACGGTAAGTACCGGTGGTGTAGCGGCAGGGCGGAGTCCCGGATTCCGGGCAGGGTATTCTTTATTTTCTTGTTGAGGAGCTTGCAAAATTTGGAGAAGTGTGGTATCTTTTATATCAGAGAGGGAGCTTGCTGGATGGCCCGCGTTTGTTACGTGGATGACGGACAGTAGGTTTCCCTTTTCTATTTCATTGGCTGCCCGCTGTTCTTCCGGTGTTATAAAAAGATATTTGCTACAATCCGGGGTTCCTTTTCCCAAAAGCTTTGCTTCAAACCAGGCGCTTAAGTGTCCCACGGAACAAAGTCCTTTCCCGTTTCACCGGCGCGCTGAAAAATTCCCGCGATGGTTTCCCCCAGGAGTTCCTGAACTTTTTCAATATCCCCTGGCGATACCCGCAGGCACATTCCGCAGGTGGGCCCAATCGGTTTCGGCATGGGCATCACCATCACCGGGATCCCTGAATCAAGGAGCTTCCGTTCCCCCATGATCGCCTCGTGGGTGTTGTGGAAGGCGAGGATCAGTTCCTCTTCATCGCTCATAAATTGATGAGCTTTCCGGCGTCCCCCATGGCGGAGGCGATGGCGTACATGTTGGTCACATTGCCGACCGCAAGTTTTTCCTTGAGCTGGTAAAAATCAAGGCAGGTGCCGCAGCTGGAAATGATGGTTCCCTTGGATTCCAGCTTTTTCAAATCCGGAATGACATTGGAGCCTTCGGTGGTGAGCTTTACACCGGAGTTGAAGAAGAGCATCGTCTCCGGCGGGGTGTCCAGTTCGGTGAGGGAATAGATAAAGCCCTTGATGAGGATGCCCCCGAGGTCATCATTTCCGGCGCCCATGGTGTTCTGCCCGATGGCGACCACCAGACTTTGGGAGCCGCTTCCACTACCTGAGGAAGCAGCTGCGGCGGTGATGGTCACCAGGATATTTCCATCACCCTGTTTTTCAAAGGCGAAGGGACAGCCCAGGCCCCCGGCCATCTTTTCAAGGTTCTGCCGGCTGATGTCGTTGTCCACCAGCACCTGCACCTTTTCACCTGCCTGAGTTTTCCGCAGGGCCTTCTTTGCCTCGATCACCGGAATGGGACAGGGCTTGCCGAGTACGTTGATGATTTCCATGATTTTCTCCTTATATAATCAACAAAAAATAATGAACCACAGAGGACACAGAGAAGAACACAGAGTTCACAGAGGAAGATTAAGAATTTTTAATATTCTCCGTGTCCTCTGTGTAAACTCTGTGTCCTCTGTGGTTAAATTCTTCTTTATTATACCACAATTACCGCCATATCTTTCCGTTCAATGACTTCCCCGATGATGGCGGCGGCAGGATCGTCCTGTCTGACGGCATCGCAGAGTTTCTGCGCCGATTCTGCCGCTACCGAAATGAGCAGCCCCCCGGAGGTCTGGGGATCGAAGAGAATTTCCTGGAGCGCCGCAGGCACACCAGTGATATCGATCTTCCCTGCCATAAAATTCCGGTTCCGCTGGCCTGCGGCGGTGGCATAGTAATTTTCCGCAAAGCCCAATGCGCCCTCAAGCAGGGGGAGGGAGGCGCTGTCGATAAGCAGGGTGTGGGCTGCGGCGGCCATTTCCGAAGCGTGAACCCCAAGGCCGAACCCGGTAACATCGGTGCAGGCGTGGACGGCTTCTCCAAAGGATGCAAATTTTTCCGCCGCGTAACGGTTGAGCCGCTCCATGGAATCTGTGGCGGCCTTTACCGTTTCCGCTTCGGCTTGACCGCCCCGCAGGGCCGCCATGACAAGTCCCACACCCAGGCTCTTGGTGAGGATCAGGGCGTCTCCGGCCCGGCAACTGTCATTGCGGAGTATGTGCCGGGGATCGATGAGGCCGGTTACCGCAAGTCCGTACTTGGGTTCATGATCGTAGATCGAGTGCCCCCCCGGCGATCGCCGTGTCCGCCTCCAGGGCCTTGGCGGCGCCTCCGGCGAGGATCTCCCCAAGGATGCCCTTGTCCATTTTTTCGGGGAAGCAGGCGAGGTTCAGGGCAAAGAGGGGCTTGCCCCCCATGGCGTAGATATCGCTTAGGGCATTGGCGGCGGCTATCTTCCCAAAGAGAAAGGGGTCCTCCACCATGGGCGAAAAAAAATCCACCGTGGAAACCAGGGCCTGATTTTCACCAAGAGCGTACACCGCCGCATCGTCCCGGCCGCCGAAGCCTACGAGGAGCGCGGGATCGTTTTTAATCTTGAGGGCGGAAAGGATATCCCCCAGTTCACCGGGACCGATCTTGGCCCCGCAGCCCCCGGAGGTACAGCTTGATAGCAGGCTCAAAAATCTCCCCCCATAAAAACAGTATAAACCCGCCGCCGCAGGTTGACTAGCGGAAATTTTCATCTGATAATAATTTTATGTTTGTAATAATCAAGGGCGCCGGGGATCTTGCATCGGGTATTGCCCTTCGTCTGCACCATGCCCATTTTGATATTGCCATGACCGAGATCGCAGTTCCTCTGGCGGTCCGCAGGACGGTCTGTTTTTCACAGGCGGTGTACGAGGGCTGCGCCAAAGTTGAAGATGTTACCGCAGTTTTGGTGAAGGATGAGGCCGGTATGCGGGAGGCCTTTGCAAAAAAACAAATTGCCCTCTTTATCGATCCCGATGCGGAAATAGTTTCGCGCTTTAAGCCGGACGCAGTGGTGGATGCGATCATGGCGAAAAAAAATTTGGGTACCGGTATTAATGACGCCCCGGTGGTGATCGGAATCGGTCCCGGCTTTACTGCGGGGATCGATTGCCACGGGGTGATCGAAACAAAACGGGGGCATACCATCGGGCGGGTCATCACAAAGGGAAGCGCCCTGCCCAATACGGGTATCCCCGGCGACATCGGCGGCTATACCATTGAGCGGCTGCTCCGCGCCCCTGCGGATGGCAGCTTCGAGGCAAGGGCGGAAATCGGGGATCAGGTAAAGAAGGGTGATGTTGCTGCGGTCGTCCGGACAGCCGGGGGCGAAAGTTTTCCGGTGTACGCGGAAATAGAGGGCATACTGCGGGGGCTGCTCCCGTCGGGGATCGCCGTTACCCAGGGCCTCAAGGCCGGTGACATCGATCCCCGCTGCGAGAAGTTTCATTGCTTCACCGTGTCAGACAAGGCCCTGTCAATCGCCGGGGGGGCGCTGGAAGCGATACTGGCCTTCGCGCCAAATATTCATTTATAAATTTAAACCCATACAGGCCGCCCCGATGGCCCCTGCGTAGAGCCCATTGGGCAAAGCCTGTACTTCAACGTTGAGCGCCTGCGAAAGCGCCCGGCGGATGCCGGAACTTTCAGCAAGCCCGCCTGATAATACCGCCGGTGCGCGGACGCCGACACGGGCGGCAAGGCTGCTTATCTTTACCGCAAGGGACAGGGCCACGCCGCCTGCAATTTCTTCCCGGCAATGTCCCTTTGCCAAAAGCCCGATGATTTCCGATTCCGCGAATACCGCGCAGGTACTGTTCAGTTGGATGGATTGTTCTGCGGCAAGCAGTTCATCCATAAGGCTTATGTCTGCATTGAACCGTTCCAGGATCATCTGTACAAAGCGGCCCGTACCGGCGGCGCATTTGTCGTTCATCTGAAAGACTGCAACCTTGCCGTTCTCCACCGCGATGACTTTACAATCCTGCCCGCCTATATCGATCACCGTCCTCGTCCCCGGCATGAGATATTCGGCGCCCCGTGCGTGGGCGCTTATTTCGGTGATGCTTTTGGTCCGTTCCCGCACCGTGTCCCGCCCGTACCCGGTAGTAATAATTGGTATGCCAGCAACAGTATTACTAACACCGGTAAGTTCCGCCAAAACACGGGAGGCGCTTTCCGGTAAATCCCACCCGGTGGGCAGCACGGAAAAGGCCGCAATGCCATCAGGCCCCAACAACACGCCCTTGCACAGGGTTGAGCCGCAGTCTATGCCGATGATCATTACAGCATCTCGATAAAGGCGGCGATACGGGTTTTAAGCTGCTCCGTGTCCCCGGCGGAATAATCGGTCTCAAGGCTCATAAAGGGTATATTGCGCTTCTTGAGGAATTCCCCAACGGTGTGTGATTCTATGGCGTAGGTATGGCAGGACTGTAATACCATTTCCAGTACCCCGTTGGCATTGAATTGATCGCAGAGGCCGCCCCAGCAGTTCAAACCGGTTCGGGTTGGGGCTCATCACGCTGCATCCTATGTTAAGGTAATAGTCGCAGAGCGCTTCGTAGGGGTCCCGCGTTTCGTCAACCTGTCTATCGAACTGCTTTGCCCCGGTGCAGTTTTCATAGGCCACCACCACGGCGCCGCTTTCTTCAATGACGCGGGTGAATTTTTCCGTAGCCCCCCCGATGGGACAGCCGGTAACAATGATACGCTTCGCCTCCGCAGAAACAGGCCGCTCACCGTTTTTGTACGCGTTAGTAATACTGTCAATGGTTTTTTCCAGTTCCCGTACTTTTTGTTCGTGGTCGAATTTGAACTGAGCGCCGAACAGTATTTGAAGCTGCTGTAGTCCTGAAAGGGGAGGGGGGCTCATCACCGATAATTCATACACCTTTTTTAAAAGGGAGCGTTCCCGGTTACGTTCCCTTATGGCCCGGCTTAAGTTTTCTGCAGTAATGGTTACGCCGAATTTTTCTTCCACACGATTTTTCAGGCGTTTGATTTCTTCCATCCAGAGCGCCCGGGAAGAGGGCTTATCCTGACTGTGGGGGAGTTCCATCACATGAACATCCTTGATTTTTCCCAGCAGCTCGTACATTTTTATTTTCCCGTCGCAGGTGGTTTCACCCACCACCAGATCGGAAAAGTACATGTAGGGGCATTTATCCGTAGCGGCGAATCCGTAGGAAGCCTTAATCAGGGGGCAGAGGTTGCGGGGCAGGACCTTCTCCGCCTCGCCGATGGTTTCATCGCTGGTGGAACAGAGGCCCACCGGTATGAGACCGGCGGCCAGGAAAAGTTCCACCGGCACATAGCTGCAAAAGGTTCCAACCACGCCCTTGCCCCGCTCGGGAGGCTTTGCTTCCTTGAGGTTTTTCATGGCGATAAAGCCCTGTCTGCGGGCCTCGGAAAAGGATTCAAAAATATCCGGCAGGGGCCGGGTTACGGATTCTGGCATAATTATTTCCTTTTCCGGTAAAAGGTATCCTCCATGGGCAGTTTGTCCCGCAGTTTGCCGTCTTTGGCGTAATAGGCGCCGCCGATTGCCGGACAGATGGGGATGGTGGCAAGCTCGCCGACACCCTTTGCGCCGTAGGCCAGGGGAGAGGGGTTGCGGGGTTCGATGAAAATGATATCCATGGGGGGCGCTTCGGTGGCACGGATGAGTCCCAGGGTGCCGTACTTTGCTTTGGGTCGGCCGCCTTCCAGGGGGAAGTCCTCGGTGAGGGCGTAGCCCATGCCCATGATGAGGCCCCCTTCGATCTGGCCCGCCGCTGCCGGGGGGTTCACCACCTTGCCGAGATCGTAGGCGGCGGTGATGTTCTCGATTTTGCCCTCATCGTCCAGAACAACGACTGTGGCGGCGTAGCCGTATGCCACATGGCTTACGGGATTGGGCTTGTCGCTGCCCATGGGGTCCGTTTTTCCGGAATACTCGGCGAAAAATTCCTGCCCCTCCAGTTTGGAAAGGTCACCCCCAACGGCGTCCAGCGCTTCCTTCAGTTTTAGCGCAACAAGACGGGTCGCTTCACCGGTGAATACGGTCTGCCGGGAGGCGGTGGTGGTGCCGGAGTTGGGGGTACGCCGGGTGTCGGGCGGTTCGGCAAAAACTAAAGCGGGCGGAATCTTGAGGGTCTCGCAGGTAATCTGTGTGGTAACGGTGGCGAGGCCTTGACCAATACAGGCGGCGCTGGTCCTGATGTGGACGATGCCCTGTTCCACCGAAAGGGTACAGCGCCCTATGTCGGGAAGGCCCACCCCGATACCGGCGTTTTTAAGGGCGGCGGCGATACCCACCGCCTTACCTGCGGCCCTGGCCTTTTCGTATATGTCCTTGACAGCGAGGAGGCAGGCTTCAAGTTCCACGTCCCCTTCGGCGATTTGCCCGTTGGGGAGCACATTGCCGGGCCGCAGGGCATTACGGTAACGGATCTCCCAGGGACTTATGCCAACCATGTCCGCCAGAAGGTTGAGGTTGCTCTCTGTGGCGAAACAGCTTTGACATACCCCGAAGCCGCGAAATGCGCCGCCGGGGGGATTGTTGGTGTACACCGCCTTGCCGTCAATATCGATCACCTGGTAATTGTAGGGCCCGGCGGCGTGGGTGCAGGCCCGCTGCAGCACCGGCCCGCCCAGGCTTGCGTAGGCCCCGGTGTCGGAAACGATTACCGCCTTCATCGCCGTGAGCATACCGTTCTCGTCACAGCCGGTGGTAAAGTCCATTTCCATGGCGTGCCGCTTGGGGTGGAGGTTGATGCTCTCCTGCCGGGTTAATAAAACCTTCACCGGTTTTTGAAGACACCATGCGGCAAGACATGCGTGGTGCTGGACACTCATGTCCTCCTTGCCCCCAAAGCCGCCGCCTACGAGCTGGCCCTTTACATGAATTTTTTCCGGGGGAATCCCCAGCATCCGGGAACATTCCCGCTGTTCATCGTAGATGCTCTGGCCGGCCGAATAGAGGGTGAGCCATGGCAGACCGTCATCACCTTCCACAACAAGACCGCTTGATGTTCCGCCGTGCCCATCGCTCACCGCAGGACCTGGGCCGACAGAGGCATGGAGTTTTTCACCGGAAACGGTGCACAGGGCCCCGGCGGGCACGGCGATGGCGCACTCCGGCTCCATGAATGCGTGCTCGGTAAAGGGTGTCGAATAGTGGCGGGTCACCACGTACTTTGATTTTGCCAGCGCCGCATCGGCATCCCCCCGGACCAGGTGTTCGTGGGACAGGATATTCCGTTCCTTTTGGTGAATGAGCGGCGCGCCCTCTGCCATGGCGGCGGCGGGACTGGTGAGGGGTTCCAGCACTTCGTAGTCCACATGCACCAATGCCTTTACTTCATCAAGACTTTCCCGGCTTCTGCATACCACGAGCGCAACAGTATCACTGATGAAGCGGGTGATCTCCCCCTCGGCTATCATCACATCGTAATCGGAGATGAAGGCCAGATGTCCTATCTTGATATTGCCGGGAATATCCTTTGCGGTAAGGACCGCCGCACAGTCAGGGTGGGCGAGGGCCGCTGTTGTGTCGATCTTTAATACACGGGCGCGGGGATGGGCGGAACGGACCGCGGAGGCGTGGAGCATTCCTGACATCGCTCCGATGTCTTCAAATGAAAGATCGTCCACATACTTTCCCGTCCCCAAAGTTTTTGCGATGGCGTCCACCCGGTGGAGGCTTTCTCCCATGGCGCCTGTAAAATTCCGTTCCGGCAGGGGCTTGCCTTCCCGGAATAGTTTTGCTGCCAAAGCGATGGCGTCCCGTATTTTTGCGTAGCCCGTGCAGCGGCAGATATTTGTGCGGATCGCTTTTCTGATATCATCATCAGCAGGATTAGTATTACTGTCGATGAGGGCCTTGGCGCTCAGCACCATGCCGGGGATGCAGAACCCGCATTGCACTGCCCCGGTTTCCGCAAAGGCAAAGGCGTACACATCCTTTTCGTGTTGGGAAAGCCCCTCCACGGTGATGATCGATTTGCCCGCGAATTTTGCCAGGGGCAAGATGCAGGAGCGGGTCGGCTTGCCATCGGCCAGCACCGTACAGGCCCCGCAGGCCCCGGAACCGCAGCCGTTCTTTACCGAGGTAAGGCCCAGGTCAATCCGCAGAAAATCAATCAGCTTTCTATCCGCGTTTCCCTGTACTGTGTTTCCGTTTACGATCAAACTGCAATAGGTTTCGCTCATTTTGGTATCCCCTCTTAATATACCCCTGTCTTTCTTGTTATAAATTTCCCCCGTCCGGCAGTACCGGTAAACTCACCGTTATGGGCCACGATGTCCCCTCGTGAGATAGTATATTCTGGATAGCCGATTAACTCCATCCCCTCATAGGCGCTGTAGTCAACATTGGAGTGGAGTATGTCCTGCCCCAGGGTCCATTTTTTGTGGGGGTCCATGATGACCATATCCGCATCGGAACCTTCTTTTATGACCCCCTTCTGCGGGTACATGCCGAATATCTTCGCGGGATTTGCGGCGCAAAGATCGGTGAAGCGGCGGAGGCTTATTCGCTTCTTCATTACCCCTTCGGAAAACATCAGGGGTATCCGTTCTTCGATGCCCGGCGCGCCGCTGGGGCATTGGGTAAAATCATCCTTTCCCCGGCTTTTCTGTGTTTTAAAGAAGAAGGGGCAGTGATCGGTTGCAATAGTCTGAATATCTTTTTGCAGGCCTTCCCAAAGGCTCGATTGATCTGAGCGAGTACGGAGGGGAGGGCACATGATGTATCTCAACCCCGTGTTAAGACCGTCCTCTTCCGTGCCGTCATATAAACTGTCATCGAGGAGCAAATACTGGGGACAGGTCTCGGCGTAAATATTCTGCTGCCCCCGGTTACGGGCGCTTTTAATAAACTCAAGGCCGAGAGCGTTACTCAAATGAACGATATAGAGCGGAGAGTCCCCCGCCATCTTCGCCAGGAGAAGCATCCGGTTGACGGCCTCCGCTTCGCACTCTACCGGGCGGGAACGGGGATGCCAGTGGGGAGTGAGTTTTCCTTCCTGCTTAAACCGGGATCGCAGTAATGCTATTACCCCGTCATTCTCGGGGTGCACGGTGATGATGAGGTCATGCTTTTTTGCCTGTTCCAAAACCCGGAACACGTCCCCATCGGAAAGTTTATAGTCGTAGGTAAGGTAGGCTTTATAACTGGTGATCCCTTCATCCGCGAGCGCAGCCATGCTGCGGAGCACATCATCATCAACATGCTGGAGAACGCCGTGGAAGCTGTAGTCGATCACCGCCTTGCCTTCGGCAAGACCGTGATATTTTTTAATCTGATGATCGAGGGCGCAATTGGCGGGCCCGAAGCCGGGATGATCCACGATGGTGGTGGTTCCCCCGCAGGCCGCCGCAACGGTCCCGGTATAGAAGTCATCGCTGGCAGTGGTAAAGCCCACATCAAGACAGAGGTGGGTATGGACATCGACGCCGCCGGGGATGACGATTTTCCCCGCCGCATCAATGACGGTAGTGTCGGATAGGTCGGCGGCGGCCGCTGAATTTTCACCGATAGTTTTGATTCGGCCATCGGCGATCAGAATATCTGCGATCTTCTCTTCAGTTTCAGTGACAACCGTACCGCCCTTAATGAGTAAACCCTTCATTACCGCTTCCTTTCGCCGCAACGCTATTTTACTGCAATCACCTCAATTTCGATCTTTGCCCCCTTGGGGAGGGCCGCTACCTGTACGCAGCTGCGCGCCGGGGGATTGCCGGGGAAGTAAGCGGCGTACACCTCGTTCATGGCGGCGAAATCCGCCAGGTCGGTGAGGAACACCGTGGTCTTTACCGCCTTGTCCAAAGATGAAGAGGCCGCTTCCAGAATCGCCTTGCAGTTGTCCAGAGAATTTTTTGCGGCCTGCCTGATATCGGCGGTTTCAAGTTCGTTGTTTGCCATGTTGATGGGCAGCTGCCCACTGGTAAACACCAGGGCCCCCGCATCAATCCCCTGAGAATAGGGGCCGATTGCGCCAGGGGCCTTTTTTGTTTCGATTACCTTGCTCATGTTTAAATAACTCCGATTGTTAGTAATATAAAATACGAAACAACGTTTCGCCTAAATCCGTTTCCAGAGTTTCTCCGCAAGCTCCCGCGATTTTGCGAGGAGGGCCTCCTCATCAATCCCCATAAGTTCCCGTTCCTTCATGATGATTTTACCATTAATAATGGTTGTGTCTACATGCCTCCCCGAAAGGCCGAAAAGGATGTGGCTGTTCAGGGTGTCCGCGTTCAGGGGCGTGGGGGCCTTATAGTCCGCGATGATAATATCTGCGTAGTGATCCTGTTTAAGGGTTCCTACCTTACCGTTGATAAAACGCTCCATAATGGTCTTATTGTTTTCAAAGAGCATCTGATGCGGCTCCATCCAGGCAATCGAAGGAATGGCCAGCGCGTGCTTATGCAGTATTGCTGCGGTCTTGAGGGACTCGGTGATGTCCGATGTATAGCCGTCGGTGCCCATACCCACAAGGATTCCCTTTTTCAACATCTCCAGCACGGGGCTTACCCCCACGGCGTTCCCCATGTTTGACTGGGGGTTATGCACGACAGCCGCGCCGCTTTCCTTGAGCATGTCCATCTCCTCCGCCGTGATATGGATGCAGTGGACCGCAATGGATTTTTCGGAAAGGACCTTATGGTGATGGAGTCTTTCGATGACCCGCATATCGTATTTTGAGAGGGCGTCGATCACGTCTTCGATGCCTTCTGCGGCGTGGATATGAAAGCCCACGTTTGCGGATGCGGCGGCTTCGATGCATTGGTTCAATGTTTTTTCGCTTATGGTCATCTGGGCGTGGATGCCGAAAAGGGCCTTTACCATGTCATCGTTCTGCGCGTTGCAATAATTTGCAAAATCAACGTTTTCCTTTATCCCCACCGCAGCGATCTTGTCGCCGTCCCGGTCCGAGGTTTCGTAGCAGAAATTGCTTCGTATCCCGAAGAGCTTCGCCGCCTCGGCAATTTTGAAGAGGCTCCCCTCCACCGCGAAGGGACTCGCGTGGTGATCGATAACCGAGGTAACCCCGGAACGGACCTCGTCGATCATGGGGCCTATACAGCTGTAGTAGACATCCTCAAGTGTCAGTTCCTTGTCCAGCCGCCACCAGAGCCCGCGGAGTATCTCGCCGAAGGTTGTTGCGGGCTTTCCGCCTAGGTTCATGCCCCGGGCGAAAGTGGAGTAGTAGTGCATGTGGGCGTTGATAAGGCCCGGCATCACGAGCCGCCCCCGCGCATCGATATATTCGGCGGCGGCATATTTAGTTTTGAGTGCGGCGGTATCACCCACTTCCTTTATCAGCTTGCCTTCGATAGCCACCGCGCCGTTTTCAATGAAGAGGCGGGCGGCGTCACGGGTAACAACCTTTCCGTTTCCAATTAAAATCATAGTGCGGCCTCCTTGGGACATTCTGTTATCAGGTAAGGATATTGGCTGATAATCAATTCAATCATCCCTGCGTATTTTTGAGGAATACCGGCGCCTCCCCTGCGATAGTCAACAATGGATTTGTCCTCAAGTCTTACCTTAAAGACATCGGTTGAAATGAGCAGGAAGCCTGAGTTTTCACTGTCGTTAAAATCTTCTTCGCTGCTGAACACCGTAAACTTTTCCTTGTAGGGCTTTCCCGCGTGGGGACAGAATACGGCGCAGTTACCGCATTCGTTGCACATTCTATCAATATGAATGATTTGATGGGCGCCGTTCCTGTCTGCAGCCATGACATTGGCCCGGTTGGGGCAGACATCGGCGCAGATCTCACAAAGGGTGTTGCAGGAGAGGCAGCGGTAAGCATCGGCCTTGTCCTTGCGGCCCTCAACGATGATGCCCTTACGGGAATAGATATCCGCGATTGAAATGCCTGCTGCTTCGGAAAAGCCAACAGCGGCGCTGGCGGCACAGACCGGTTCGTTGGGAGAGACAAAGTCAGCGGGAAGGCCGATTTTGCGGAGTATATCCGCGGCGGCGGTCTTGCCGTCCGCAATGGCCTTGACCACCGTGGCGGCCCCGGCTTTGCAGTCACCGGCCAGGTACACGTTTTCTACGGAACTTTCGTTTGCGCCGTTGATCTTTGGGTACCCCTTGTCGTTAAGGGCGATACCGTTTTTGACAAAGGGTTCCGTATCGACCCGCGCCCCAACCGCGCCGATAAGGGTGTCGAAACGCAGCGTTACTTTTTTCCCCGTGCCGGTGATGCCCCGCCGTCCGGAAGCATCGTAATCGGCAAGCTGCATCACCTCGCAGGTGAGGACGCCGTCAACATAGGTTTCTGGTCCGTGGAGTTCCAGTATCTCCACACCATCCGCCAGGGCCAGTTCCCGTTCCTCATTCTGGGCGGGCATGAATTCCACGGTGCGGCGGTACACGATGGTAACCTTTTCCACACCCGCATTCCGTTTGGCGGCACGGGCGCAATCCATGGCCACATCCCCGCCGCCGATCACACCAACGTGTTTTCCCAGCTTCAGATTGAGGTTCGACCTCTTGGAATCTTCCAGGAACTTGAGGGCATCGATAACATTCTCCCCTCCGTTTTTTACCGGGGAGCTTCCCTCTTTCCAGGCCCCGGCGGCGATTACCACAAAGGCATGTTTCTTTTTCAGTTCTTCTACAGAATAATCCTCTTTTGCGCCGAAGCTGAATTGAACCCCCAGCTTTTCCGCGATTCCGTAATCCAGGTCCAGGGCTTTGTCAGGGATTCTAAAAGAGGGTATCACGTACCGGACTATGCCGTAGGGCTTGTCCCGTTTTTCATAAACTTGCACGGGCACGCCGTTCCTCCGCAGAAACACTGCGGCCGCAATACCCGCAGGCCCTGCACCGATCACCGCCACGGATCTATCCGTTTTAAGGGGCGGTGCGGTAAGTTTCTGTATGTATGCTTCCTGTGCGTTTCCGGCGGCGATTTTTTTTGCTTCCCTGATTTCCAGCGGGTCCTCATAATCGATACGGGTACACTTATTTTGGCACTGGTGATCGCAGATGGTCCCGGTAATTGAAGGGGCGGTATTGTCTGCGGCAATTATCTTAAAGGCTTCCGCGTAGTGGTTCTGCGCGACTTGGGCCAGGTATTCAGGGATACGCTGATGAATGGGACAGCCCCCATCCTTACAAGGAGCCTTTGCGCAGTCAAAGATGGGGAGGGGAGAGCCGGTCTTTCGCAAGCCGACATGACGGTATTCTTTGTGAAACCTCTTTTGCTCACCGAGGGAGGCGGCAAGTTTGTTCAGTGCTTCTACCTTAATGACCGGACCAACAGCAGTTGTAGTATTACTGTTGAGAACCTTTTCCGCCAAATCCGCAAGTTGATTTATCCGCTCATATCCGCCGGGTTTAAGAATGGTGGTCGCCACTGTCACCGGGCATATCCCGGTTTCAAGAATCGCGGCAAGGTTGAAGAAATCCGCGCCGCCTGAATAGGAAATGGGCAGCTCCCCCTTAAAGGCCGCCGACAGATCCTTCGCCACATTTATCGAAAGGGGAAAGAGGGACCGGCCGGACATGTACATCTCCTGTCCCGGCAGTTCCTGCCGCTTGATCTCCACCGGGAAGGTGTTGGTCAGCTTTACCCCAAAGGCGACATTTTTTTCCTTTGCCAAAACTTGCAGGCGGCCGATCATATCCACCGCATCGTTGAACTGGAGGTCATCCTTGAAATGGTGATCATCAAAGGCGATGTAGCCGTAGCCCATGTCGTCTAAAATACGCCGGGCCTTTTCGTAGCCCAGCAGGGTGGGGTTGCATTTGATATAGGTGTGCAGCTTCTTTGTACTGATAAGGTAGGCGGCGATCTTTTCGATCTCCTCCCTTGGACAGCCGTGAAGAGTTGAGAGGGTTATACTTGAGGACACAGTATTACTAACGGCGTCCAAATTTTTTTGATTAAACTGTTTGAAAGAATCAATGTGCGCCGCAAGATAGTTGTAACACTCTTTCCAAACGGCTGTATCTTTCGCGTTCCTCATACCTTCGATGTAGCCGTCAATTTTTGGCGACTGAATCCCCTCAAGGTTATATCCCACACTCATGTTGAAAATAAAATCGCCGCATTCGGCAGTACAAGCATCGGAGATACCAAATTCCTTGCCAAAGACATGGAGCAGAAACCAGGCCTTGACGTATTCGGCGAATGCTTCGCCCACGGTTAGTTCCGTGGACCATTCCACATTGTAGCCTTCGTCTTCCGCGTTGATGCAGGGACGGGGAACGCACTTCCGCAATTCTTCCCCGTCCATAATCTGCACGGTCTTGAGTTCAATAAAGCGGCTCCCCGCGAGGTAGGCCGCAAGAATATTCTGGGCAAGCTGGGAGTTTGGCCCAGCAGCCGGCCCCAGAGGGGAAGCAAGTCTGGTCCCCAAAAGAGTTACCCCATGGCCCGACTTGTTCCGGTAAAATTTCTCCTTCCGTATACCGAACACGGAACCCTGCTGTTGGTATTCCTGCTGCGCCCACTTCACCAAATCCCCGAACGGGATAGGCCGCATTATTTCACTCATGACACACCCCCTCTTAGTATTACTGTTGTTTTTTCAGTCCTTATTTCAGATCTTCTGCCGCCGCTTCCCTCTGGGCTTTTTGCGCCAGCTCCTTATCGCTGCCTGAGGCGGGGAACAGGATGTTCCCTAACACCGAGATGACACAAACCGCCACGGTGGTGTCCTTGAATATCCACTGAATCGCCCCGGGCAGATAACTTACCAGAAGCTTGTTGTCGCCGATGGCAAAGGCCACGCCGAAGGTGATCGACAGGATAAGCATGTTGCGGTCGGAGAAGCCCGCTTTCGCAAGCAGCTTGATACCGTTCAGCATGATCATGGCGAACACGGTGATCACCGCGCCCCCCAGGACGCTTGAGGGCATGGCCGCAAAGACGGCGCCGATCTTGGGAATGAACCCCGCCGCGATAAGCACGAAGGCCCCCAGGGCGATACACCACTTGTTCACGACTTTGGTCATGGCCACGATACCGGCGTTCTGTCCAAAGGCGGTGTTCGGCAGGGTATTGAAGACGGCGGCGAACATGGAGCCCGCAGCATCGGCTATAACCGCCCCGGAGGTTTCCTTTATGGTCGCTTCCCGGTCAAAGCCCGCCATGGTGATCCCGTTGATGTTCCCCATTGTTTCAAGGCCAGACACCACGTAGATAAACGCCAGGGGCAGAATCACATCCAGACTAAAGGTTGGCATGATGGTAAAGGGAATGGGCAGTGCCACGATTTTTGCCGCCCCTACCTGGGCAAAGTTCACCTGCCCCAGGATGATGGCCATGACATACCCCACGATGATACCGATCAAAATTGCAGAAATCTTGAGCATCCCTTTGGCAAAACGCTGCAAGCACATGATGGTCAAAAAAACCGCCCCGCCGATAAGCAGGTTCTGCCAGGAGCCGTACTGGGCTGCCAGGGCTGCGTTATAGGTAGTACTCCCCGCCGCTTTTGCCGCCGCCGCCGCTTCCGCTCCCGCGCCGCCCGCAAAGTACTGCACCCCCACCGGCAGCAGATGCAGCCCGATGGTGATGAGCACCGCGCCGATGACCAGAGGGGGGAAGAATTTCTTGAGGGGCTTAATAAAGAAGCCCATGATCACTTCCACGAGGCTTGCCACGATGATGGCCCCCAGCAGGGCGTTGATCCCATATTGGGCCACCAGAGTCCGCATGGTGGGCACAAAGGCGAAGGCGGTCCCCATCACAATGGGAAGCCCTGCGCCGATCTGGTAGGTCTTGCCCAGCTTGATGGGGTATAACTGCACCAGAGTGGTCATCCCCGAGGCGAACATACAGCACTGCACCATGAGCACCCGCTGAGCGGCGCTTATCACCGGGTTCCCATTAACTATGATCCCCGACAGCACCAGCACCGGCGCCAGGTTCCCGATAAACATGGAGAGCACATGTTGGAGCCCCAGCGGAAAGGCAACGCCCAGGGGCGGCCGCCCATCCAACTGATAAATCAAATCCCTGCCGTTCTCAGATCCTTTGTTAGCCATAATGATCCTTCCTTATGAACGTGAAGTTCCTGTAGGGCCAGCCCAAGCCGCCTGGCAGGTAACTAATTGGTAATGACGGTTCCGGTTTTACCTTCTATCCCTTCCTTCGCTTTTGATAACATGGTGATCAGAGCTTGCCGGGGCGCGCCTGGTTTGGATGTCCGGGACACAAAGCCGATGGCGGCCTGCACCTTGGGCAGCATGGAGCCCTTGGCAAACTGATTTTCACCGATGTACTTTTCCGCGTCCGCAAGGGTGAGGGTGTCCAGCCACTTCTGATCCGGCTTGCCGAAGTTCACCGCCACCTTTTCCACCGCCGTCAGGATGATAAGCATATCCGCGTCGATAAGCTCCGCCAGCTTTGCCGCGGAAAAGTCCTTGTCGATAACCGCGCTCATGCCCCGGTACTGACCGTCCTTGAGGGCCACGGGAATGCCGCCGCCCCCCGCCGCGATGGGGATCTGCCCCGCCGCGAGCAGAGCCTTGATGGCCGCCGCCTCCACGATGCTCACCGGCTTGGGGGAGGCCACAACCTGCCGCCAGCCCCGGCCCGCGTCTTCCATCACCGGCACACCCTTGGATTTCAGGACCTCCGCCTCATCCTTGGTCATAAAGCCGCCGATGGGTTTGGAGGGATTCTCGAAGGCCCTGTCTGTGGGATCAACCTCCACCTGGGTGATGATGGTCGCCACCGGGATGGACAGATGCCGGGCGTCCAGTTCCTTCCGCAGCACATTCTGCAAATCGTAGCCGATGTAGCCCTGGCTCAATGCCACGCAGACGCTCATGGGCAGCACCGGGAAGTGCCTGTCCGCCTTGGCGGCGGTCTCGAAGGCGGTCTCGATCATCCCCACCTGGGGGCCGTTGCCATGGACAATCACAATTTCATGCCCCTGTTCAACAAGGTCCACAATCGCCTTCGCGGTGCCCATGGCGGCGATCATCTGTTCCTTCAAATTATCCCCCAGAGCGTTGCCGCCCAGGGCAATTACGATACGCTTTTTCATGGTATTACCCAAAGAAACGGGGATTGTTCCGTTCCGCCAGGCGGGCAAGGGTTTCCTGCGGGCACTTCACCTTGCTCAGGAAGATCATAGCCGCGATAATGTAGGGCTTGTGGCTCGCCTGCTTGTAAAGGGGAAGGCGGTAGCGGTCAAACACGGAAGCCGCGACTTCCCCTTCTTTGCAGCTTACACCGGAAATGTCCGCCGGGAGGCAGTGCAGGTACAGGGCCTTGCCGTCACGGGTAGACTGCATCAGCTTTTCCGTGCATTCCCAATCCTTATGATTGGCGTTCTGGGCCAGCAGTTCCTTTTCAAGTGCCTTGATGCCGTCGAAGTCGTTGTTGCCGTAAAGGTTCGTCCGCTTCTCCATAGCCGCGAAGGGCGCCCAGCTCTTGGGGTACACGATGTCCGCATCCTTGAAGGCTTCCGCCATGGAATTGGTCTTGGTGAACTTGCCCCCGGATAGCAGGGCGTTTTTCCGGGCCACCGCCTCAACCTCGGGCATTACTTCGTAGCCTTCGGGGTGGGCGAGGGAGACCTCCATGCCGAAGCGGGTCATCAGGCCGATGACCCCCTGGGGCACCGAAAGGGGCTTCCCGTAGGAGGGCGAATAGGCCCAGGTCATGGCGACCTTCTTGCCCTTGAGTTTATCGATGCCGCCGAAGTGGTGGATGATGTGGTTCATGTCCGCCATGCTCTGGGTGGGGTGATCGATGTCGCACTGGAGGTTGACCAGTGTCGGGCACTGCTCCAGGTTCCCGTCGTTGAACCCGTCCCGCACGGAAGCGGCCACTTCCCGCATGTAGGTATTCCCCTTGCCGATGTACATATCATCCCGGATGCCGATTACGTCCGCCATAAAGGAAACCATGTTGGCTGTTTCCCGCACTGTTTCCCCGTGGGCGATCTGGGATTTCCCCTCGTCCAAATCCTGCACCTCAAGGCCCAGCAGATTACAGGCCGAGCCGAAGCTGAACCGCGTCCGGGTGGAATTATCCCGGAACAGTGAAATCCCCAGGCCGCTGTCGAATATCTTCGTAGAGATATTGTTTTCCCGCAGCCAGCGTAGGGCATCCGCCACCGTGTAGGTAGCGAGAATCTCGTCATAAGATTTTTCCCAGGTCAGGAAAAAATCATTCCCGAACATGTTCTTGAAATTGAGGGCATCAAGCCTGCTGTTGTACTGATTGATATACGCCATAATAAAACTCCTTTATTTGTTTTCCGTGTAAATTGAAGGCAGTGCTGCATACACCGCGGCGCACCTTACCAGATCCGCCTTCCAGGTTTTCTCGTTGGGGGCGTGGGCCTCCTCTTCCTTGCCGGGGCCGAAGCCGATGCAGGGGATGTTGTTCCGGCCCATGACGGAGACGCCGTTGGTGGAGAAAGTCCACTTGTCAACCTTGGGCTTGCCGTACATGCCCTCGTATGCCTTCACCATCGCCTTCGTTGCAGGGGCGTCTTCGGGGATGACCCAGGTGGGAAAGAAGCAGTCTATCGGGTAGACCACGCCGGTGTAGCTGGGGCGGTCGTACTTGTACATGCTTACCACCGCCTTGTACTTCTTCACCGCAGGCAGCGCCTGAATCTCGGCGATACAGGTCTCGTAGGTTTCGCCCACCGTCATCCGGCGGTCGATGGAGATTGCGCACATGTCCGCCACCGCGCAGCGGGAAGGTGAACTGAAGTAAATTTGTGAAACCGCCAGGGTGCCCTTGCCGAGGAAGGCATCGTCCTTGAGCCGGTTGTTGAGTTCCTTCACTTCGCCGATGATTTCCCCCATCTTGTAGATGGCGTTGTCCCCGCGCTCCGGGGCGGAGCCGTGGCAGGAAATGCCTTGCACCTCGACCCGTATCTCCATGCGTCCCCGCTGGCCCCGGTAGATGTTGCCGTTGGTGGGCTCGGTGATCACCACAAATTCAGGCTTGATCCCCTCTTCCTTGATGATGTACTCCCAGCAGAGGCCGTCGCAGTCCTCTTCCTGAACGGTGCCTGTCACCATTACGCGGTACTTGTCGTTGAGGAGCCCCAGGTCCTTCATGATCTTCGCCGCATACACCGCAGAAACCGGCCCGCCCAGCTGATCCGAGGTGCCCCGGCCGCCGATTTCCGTGTCGGTCTCGTAGCCCTCAAAGGGATCAAACTTCCAGTTGTCCCGGTTGCCCACCCCCACGGTGTCGATGTGGCCGTCAAAGGCGATGAGGGTCTTACCCTTGCCCATGTAACCGATGACGTTGCCCATCTTGTCGATGCCCGCCTCGTCAAAGCCGACCTTTTTCATCTCCTGGACAATACGGGCCGCCGTTTCCTTTTCCCCGCAGCTCTCGCCAGGAAGCCGGACCACGTCCCGCAGGAATTTGGTCATGTCGGCCTGATACCCCTCCGCCGCCTTCTTAATCGCCGCAAAATCTAGCATAAATAAAATCTCCTTCAATAAATTAGTACGGACCCAAGGCCCGGTGAATAATAAGAAATAACCACAGAGGGCACAGAGTATACACAGAGGCCACAGAGAATACTAAACGGACCCCAATATTCCCCTGTTTTCTTCCCCTCCGTGTCCTCTGTGTTCTTCCCTCTGTGCTCTGGAACCTTTGGTTCCTTGTGGTTATGCCTTCTGTTAACACTACCCGCTGGGGAACTCCCCGTCCCAGACCGCGTCCCGGAACCGTTCCGGGTCCGTGTTGCCCTCGGTGCTGAAAAGAAGCACCACCGAATCGGCGTTGATCCCCAAAGCCTCCTGGAAGCCCCGGTATTCCTCGTCCCGGAGCAATGTAAAGAGCAGCCCCGCCGTAACCGCCCCGGATTCCCCGGAGATGACCTTTTCGTCCCCCTTGAGGGGTACCGCCAGCACCCGCATACCCCGGGCTGCAACCCAGTCGGGGGCGGAGACGAAAAAGCTTGCGTGGTTTTTCAGGATTTCCCAGGAGATGGTGTTGCCCTCCCCGCAGGCAAGCCCCGCCATAATGGTGCTCAAATCGCCCTTGACCCCCACGAGCTTTCCCGCCAAAGAGGAAATATAGAGGCAGTCCGCCGCGGAGGCTTCCACCACCGACATGACCGGCGGATTATCGGGGAAGAGGTTGGCGAAGTACCCCACTACGGAACCCGCCAGGGACCCGACCCCAGCCTGGACAAAGATATGGGTAGGCCGTTTCACCCCGGCTTTTTTTAGCTGCTCAAAAGTTTCAAAAGACATGGAGCCGTAGCCCTGCATAATCCAGCCGGGGATCTCCTCGTAGCCTTCCCAGGCCGTATCCTGGACCATGACCCCGTTGGGGTCGGCGGCAGCCCGTTTGTTTGCCAGCCGCACCGCGTCATCGTAATTCAAATCGGTGATGGCGGCCTCGGCCCCCTCATTAAGAATATTCTGCAGCCGCACCTGGGATGAGCCCTTGGGCATGAGTACCACCGATTTCTGGCGCAGCTTGTTCGCCGCCCAGGCAACCCCCCGCCCGTGATTCCCGTCTGTGGCGGTGTAGAAGGTGATGTCCCCCAGCTTCTGCTTGGTCTCATCCGAAACCAGGGTCTCGTAGCTTATCTCCGAGATATCCTTCCCCAGCCGCTGCGCGATGTATTTGGCAATCGCATAGGACCCCCCCAGCACTTTGAAGGCGTTGAGGTTAAACCGGAAGGACTCATCCTTGATGAAGATCCCCTTGACGCCGAAGTAGGCGGCCAGGTGGGACAGATTGGTCAGCGGTGTTTCCGCATACTGGGGGAAACTCTGATGAAAGCGGTGGGCCTTTTCCATTTCAACGGCGGTCATAAGACTTAAGGACGCGGAGCAGTCGGTTTTGGGCATCTCGTTTTTTGCCCATTTAATCGGTTCTTTCATTTACATACCCCTTATAAATGAATTCTCTTTTATGAATAAAAATATAGCACTGAAATTTTGTATTGTCAAGGGATAAAATAAATTTTATTCAAAATTTTCAGATACTGCTTTCAGATAAAATTGACGTTTAGCCCTTTAGTGTTGACTTATTGACACAAATGCAAAAAATGTCAATAATTTTTGAGACGGAGGAATTGTATGGCGGAAAAAAGGTCGGGGACAGGGAGTTCCCATTTTTCAATATCAGGCAAGCGGAAACTGGAGTCGATTTTTTTATTTACCACAGGGAAGTGCAATGCGAATTGCGCCCATTGCTTTTACTCCAACGACATGGCAACCCATGAGCCTGACCTTAGCTTTGACGAGATAAAGCGGCTTTCGGAAACTGCGGGTGACATTAACCGGCTCTGGCTTTCCGGGGGCGAGCCCACCCTGCGGGAGGACCTGCCTGAAATAATCGAGCTCTTCTATAAAAACAACCACACAAAGGATGTGAATCTTCCCACAAACGGGATAAAGGGGGATTTGCTCATCAGTTGGATAAAGCGCCTGCAAAAAAGCTGTCCGGGCCTGAACATTTCCATTGCAATTTCCCTTGATGGTTTTGAGCAGACCCACAACAAGCAGCGGCAGGTTCCGATTTTTTATACCGCCATAGAGACCCTCCACCGGCTTGAAAAAGAATTTGCCGATGATGCCCATATTGTGGCAAATGTTGCGACCTGCGTTACCAAATATAACTATGACGAAATAGTCGATCTGTTTTCCTGGATATACGGGCGCTTCCGGGTTGCGACCCACACAACCGCCGCAGCCCGGGGTACAACACGGGTGGAGGGGGTAAAACTTGCCACCGAAAAAACACAACGGGCCATTAACGATGCCATAGCCCCGTTTCTTATGGCCTACGCAAAACGTATGGGCGAGGGGGTAAGCGCCCTTGCAAAGCCGGTAACCACCTTTGTTTTTGCCGGAATCATGCGGGCCATGTACAACGCCCACGCGGCAAACCTGGACGGGCCGAAATGCTGGGGAGTTGACTGCACCGCCGGAGAGACCACCCTGGTAATCGACCACGACGGCCGTTTCCGCGCCTGCGAAATGCGGGACCCCATCGGCAGGGTACAGGATTACGGCTGTGATGTTCAAAAAATCATGTTCGGCGATGCGATGAAAAAAGAACTGGCCGCCATCGGGCACGGCTACAGGGCGAATTGCTGGTGTTCCCATTCGTGCTGGCTTATGGCGTCGATTGTGTTCAGCCCCCTTAAAATGCTCTCCCGGACAAGCGCCGGGTACAACGAGGTAAAAAAACTTTCCAAAGGCGGCCTGCATATCACCGAATTGGATCTTCGTTTGCTCGAAGAAAAATACCAGCTTGATACGGCAAAACTGAAAGAGATAGGTCTGGTTTCGTGAAAATTCTCCTTGTTGCGCGGGGCTCCCAGGGCGATGTCTATCCGTTTTTGGCACTGGCAAAGGGCTTAAAACAAAAGGGGCACGAAGTCTCAATTCACCTTCCCAAGACCTTTGAAAAATTTGCAAAGGAGCTTTCTGAAAGCGGTATTTTCTATTCTTTGCAGGATGATGATATTGAGGCCCGTGCCGGCGCCAAAAAGATAAGCATGTCCGATATGCTTGCATGGATGGCCGGGACGATTACCAGCCAGTTTGATGAGATTTTGCCCCTCGTCGAAAAGCACGATATGTTTATCGTGTCCAACACCGAGTTTGCCGCCACCACTCTTGCGGAATACACGAAGAAACCGCTTATACGCACCGCATTCAGCCCCATCATCCCCGGTAAAAAGATGATGCCGCCCCTTACGCCCTTGGTCAAACCTTTCTTGTTTATCAGGCCCTCGCTTTTGTGGTTTTTTATTAACACCGCCACCAATATGATCGCACAAAAACCCATAAACAAATGGCGTGCGGCCCATGGTTTGGGGGTTTTAAAAAATTACAATACCTATTCTTACTCGTACACCACCAATTTGATGCTCTACAGCCCGCTTATCGGCAGCACTGACCCCGGTTGGAAGTATCCATGGCACATCACAGGTTATTGCTTTTACGACCGGCTTCCCTACGAGAAAGCCGCGCTGGAAAAATTCCTTGAATTTATCCATAAAGACGGAAAGCCCACATTATTTTTTACCACCGGAAGCCTCAAGGGTGTTGCGCAAAACGATTTTGCCCGCGAACTCTACGGTATCTGCAAAAAGCACGGCTACAAATTCGTCATCGGCGCCAGTTGGGCAAAACTCGGGGACGAATTTCAGGGTAAAAATGATGTTTTCGTTCTGGACTCGATAATCCCCCATGCCCTTGTTTTTGAACACTGCACAGGGATCATCCACCACGGCGGCAGCGGCACCACCCACAGCGCCGCCCGATCCGGCAAACCTCAGTTTATCCTGCCCATCATCATCGACCAATTCTACTGGGCCCGTCAAATCCGCTCTCTGACACTGGGCCCCGCAAGCGCAAACCTCAAAAAAATCCGGGGCGAAACCCTGGAAGCCAAAGTCCTTGACCTCATGACAAACCCCGTTTACGCAAAAAACGCCGTTGCCATCGGCGAAAAAATGCGCTCCATAGACAGCATTCGGGAAACCGTCGATTTTGTAGAAAGGTTTGTGCGCGATTGACACATGGCGCTATTGCCTCATCCGGACAACGCAAGAGTGCTGGCACCGGTTTAGCCGCCGCCAAATCGCTTCCCCATTACCAGTCGAAGCTCCAGCCCCCTGCAACCGGAGTTTGTTACGGGCACGCTTACCTATGGCAAAACGATCACGGGCAGGCGGCGGGAGGGCGGTGCGTTGCCGCTGAACATCGCGAACCCGCAAAAATGGCGAACCCATGTTCGCCGTTTTGAGGACGGGCGATGGAAGCGGCAATGCGCCGCCCTCCCGCCACTGTGTCTGTGATCGTGGGCCGCCACGGTTGCAGGGGGCCGAGGATTAGTCGCCCTCCAGCGCCCTGATATGCAGATACACCGTATTCCGTGAAATGCCGAGCTTTTCGGAGACGATCTTTACCGCGTCCTTTAACTTGAAGATCCCCTGATGGTACAGGATCGTTACGATTTCCTTGTTCTTCTGGGAAACCAGAACGGACTCATCCCCCTCAACCTCCTTCCTGATTTTTTCCAGGGTTTGGCATATCAGCTCCTCCGAATCGCTGGTATAGTTTTCCTGGATATAGCCCTTGGTTTCGTTAAATGTAAAGGACTGCAGGAAGGCGGAGATAGGGCTGTCCAGGTACATATTGATACCGAGGAGCCCGATGGCCCGGCCTTTTTCTCCATATATCACCGTGGTCACCGATTTAACCGGTTTGCCGTATTTGCCTTTGGAATAATAGGTCCGGAACAAGCCGGCGTTCGCCGGCTTTTCCTTGTTGGCTTGCCCCTCTTTGATATCCTCCAGCAGGGAGATGGAAAGATCGGTGATTGGCGCCCCCTCGCTTCTGCCGGAGTGGAATCCGTTAGCCGCCTTAATCAGGGAATGATCCAGATCATCCAACTGGTGAAGCACGACTTCAAAGGCCTCCCCCAAATAAGCGCCCAGGGCATCCACGGTGTTTTTATAGGAATCAATGATCAGCTGATCCGCCTTTGACAGGCCGCGAGGTTCTTCCATTATAGTATCACTCCTTCAAGACGCTTGAGGGTTTCCGGGGTATCAATGTCAGCCAGTATTGAGGGGCCGGGGATTTCTACCCCAATCACAAGATCCCGATGCCGCCGCTTGATGTCCCGCCCGTGTTCCCCCGGCCCCAGGTTCAACAGCTCTTCCCGAAAGGCTGACGAAAGCAGCGAGGGACTGGAGGGCCGCCCCTGAAAAACAGGTTCCACGATCCGGCCTTTTTGGCGGTGATCGATCAGCTGAGCTAAGGCGGCTCTGTCGAGCAGGGGCTGATCGCAGGGGAAAAACATATAGTACTCCGCCTCCGAGGCCGAGACCCCCAGGCGTATACTTTCCCGTTGGCCCAGATCGGGGTTGTTGTTGCGGATAATCGTCACCGGCAAATCCGCCCCCTGGGCCGCCATCTCCTCATCTGCAACGATAAAAAAAACCCGGTGAAAAAGGCCGCTGCCGGCGGCGCCGTAGTGCCCGGCGGCAAGTTCCAGGGTATGGCGGACCAGGGGCTTCCCCCGGAAGGGGACGAGGAGTTTGTTCTCCCCCCCGAAACGCCTTGAAAAACCCGATGCCATAAGAATTGCGTCTATCCGGTCCATATTTTTATCATAAAACATTTTAAGAAATTATTTTAGTGGTTTATTAAAATATTTTTTAGTATTATAATTTAAGGAACATTATGAACAAGCGTGTTTTTGTGATCGGCCACCGGAACCCCGATACGGATTCGGTGGTGTCCGCGGCGGCCTATGCCCGGCTCAAGCAGGCCCAGGGCATGACAAACTGTTTTGCCGCAAGGGCCGGGAAGATCAACCCCCAGACCGAGTACATTCTTGACCGTTTCCACATACCCGTACCGGAGTATCTCCCGGACCTTATCCCCCGGGCCGAATATTACCTTAACGGGGAGCCCAAGACGGTATGCGCGGATGTCACCCTCTGGGATGCTTTGGAACAGATGCAGCAGGAGGGCCTGCGGGTATTGCCCATCGTTGACAAAAACGGGGTGTACCGGAGCATGCTCCATTACCGGAACTTTGCCCGGTATATTATCGCCAACATCAACCCCAATAAAAAATCCAGCTTTCCCGTTTCCATTGATTATCTGGTACATACCCTCAGGGCCCAGCCTCTGACCCTCTTTAATAATTCGGATGTGAGGAAATCCCCCATTGTAGTGGCGGCTGCTTATACCCAATATTTTAAAAATCATCTGGATCAGGATAATCCTGAGGATGCCCTGGTCATTGTTGGGGATCGCTGGGATGTGCAGGAATTCAGCATCAGGCGGAAAGTCCGGGCCCTGATCCTTACCAACAGCAATACCCTTGCGCCGAACCTTGAGGAACTTGCGAAGGAGAACCGGGTTTCCGTGATTAGCTGCCCCTACGATACTTCTTCCACCGCAATGCTGATCATGTACTCCGTGCCCGCCGGGGCCATGGGGGATGAATCGGTGCCATTGATGCATCTCACCGATCCGGTGAAAAAACTCCGGGAGCCCCTTTCCCGCGCCCCTTCCCGGTGTCTCCCCATTGCCGATGACGAGGGCCGGGTGGCGGGGGTCATCTTTGAAGGGGATCTTATCCAGGAACCTAATATCGAAGTGATCATGGTGGATCACAATGAACCCAGCCAGGCCATTGAGGGGATCGAACACTATAAGATCCTTGAGGTAATCGATCACCACCGGCTGGGCAATCTTTCAACCCGTTATCCCATCACCTTTATCAACAAGGTTGTGGGCGCCACCTGTACGATCATTGCCAACCTGTACCGGGAACAAGGGGTTCCTCTGGAAAAGGATATCGCCTCAATCCTGCTCTGCGGCATCCTTGCGGATACCCTGTCCCTGCACTCGGCTACCACCACCGACACGGATATTGAAACCGCAGCATATCTGTCGTCTGTCAGCGGCCTTGATGTCCAACAGCTGGGCCGGGAATTGCAGGCCATCGCAAGCCGGACCAATGCGCTGCCCGCGGAGGAACTGGTGTCGGCGGACATGAAGGAATATAACGAACAGGGTTTTGCCTTTACCGTCAGCCAGATTGAAACCGACAGCCCCGCCAGCCTTGCCGCCAGGGAGACGGAGATTCAGGCGGCCCTTGGAGTTCTCTGTGCATCGAAGAATTATCTTTTCTCTGCCCTTCTCGTGACCGATGTGACGGCCCTGGATTCCCAGCTCTTTATCGCGGGTAAAAGATCCTTTGTGAGCTTACTCAATTTTCCCAAAGCCGATGAGGGTAGTTTCATCCTCAGGGAGATCGTCTCCCGGAAGAAACAGCTTATCCCCCTGCTCGCCGAACTGATTGAAAAGATGGCCGGAGTATGAGGGCGGATTTATACCTTCAATTCATTACAGAGTAAATGAATTGAAGGTATATCCTCCTCCAGGGTGATAAAACGGGATACCTTTTCATAGAAATAGTTATCCGTCTTATCATCATTAACCGAAGAAACCTCACCGGCAATCAGATCTCCGGAACCACTTTTGGCGCCAAAAATATGGTGCAGTCCGGGGGGCAGGGTGACGCTGCTTCCGTGCTCTACATAGAATTCTTCCCCTGGTTTTACCCTTTTCCGGTACCCGTCGGCGTAAACAATCACTTCATGCTCCATATCAGGATCGCCGTTTGGTTTTGCATTGTAGAGTTTCATGAACATAATCCCGCCGCCGCGGTTAATGATATCCTCCGTCTTGATTGCATGATAATGCATGGGCAGGCGCTGGCCTTCGGTAAGGAGGATCACCTTTTCAGCATAGGGGGTGCCTATTTTCGGATTTTTTACGTCCCCGTTTCTGATGGTAAAAAGCACGGCGCCGATAGTATTAAAATCACCCATACCAAAATCGGTAACATCCCATCCCAGCATGGTTTGCCGAATCGCCCTTGTTTGCTCCCGATCCTTCTCCCAATCTTCGGCTTTCCAGTATGCAAAGGGGGGCAGGAAAAAATTATTTTTTTTAAGCAATTCCTTTGCCCAGGCGATGGATTTTTCAATTTCCGATCGTTTCATGGATACCTCCAGTTCAATTACCATGGTTTAATAACTATTTTTCCGTTATTTTTCAGGACCAACTCTTCAAAGGCGCTTTGGGCATCGCTCAGGGCAAAACGATGGGTGATGAGCTTGTCCAAATTGGCCGCATGACGCAGTATGGCGTACATCCCTTCGGCATCGTTCATGTTGTAATGCCAAATGCCGACCAGGCTCAGCCCCTTGGCAATAAAATCCTCACTGGGACGGATCGGTATTTCGGTATGGTTTTGCCCGATAAGGGTAAGGGTCCCCAGGCGGTCCAGGGAATCAAGGGCAAGACGTTCAGCTTTGGAACTGCCGGAACACTCAATGCCCTTGAGCAGGGGGGCCTTACTCTTGGCTGCCTCTATCTGTTTTGCGATATCCGGATCCTCGGGGTCCAGCATGGCATCGGCCCCCAAGTCCTGGGCCAAATGACGCCGGTAGGGGTTGTTGCCCACCGCGATAACCCGAGCCCCAAGGAATTTTGCGATAGCGATTGCCCCCAGGCCTACGGGACCAAGGCCGGAAATAAGGATCGTATCAAATGCCTGAAGGTTGAGTTGCCGGACTGCCCGGTAGGCAGGTCCCAGGGTACAACAGGCCAAGGATCCCGTGTCATAGGAAATATCATCCGGCAGAGGAGTACAGACAAAATCCTGTACCAGGGCGTACTCGGCAAAATTGGTATCAAAGGCCGGTTTGTTTTTACAGTGGATATAATTGCCGGATCGGCAGAGATAGCACTTACCGCACCCAGCCAAAGGGTTGAGGATAACCCGATCTCCGGCTTTGAGCATATTGGACCCTTTAACCGCTTCCACAATACCGGTCCCCTCATGACCATACACGGTCTTACTATAGGGTAACCGCTCTTCCGATAAGAATGCCTTCTTATCCCCTCCGCAAATCGGCGCGGACATGATTTTTATTAATACCCACTCGTCATGGGGTTCCGGAAGGGAGACTTCTTCCAAATAGGCCTTTTTATTATGCAAAGCAAGTCTCTTCATTAAATCTGCCCCTTTGCTTCCTTTCTATTCAAGATAAACGATTTACCTTATATTGATAATAATGGCATTATAATTACCCTGTCAATGGTCCAATAAAACAAAAATGATCAAAAATATCGAGTATTAGGGATAATAAATAGATATAAATACGGTGGTATAATACTATTTCTCAATTTATTATAAATTTTTGTTGACAACCAGTATAAGTCATGGTACTATAATTAGGTAAAACGTTTAACTTGAGAAGGTTGTTTGGAAGATGCGAAGTACCTTAAAAGACCTTGCCCGAGAGACCGGGTTGTCTGTGGCGACTGTTTCTCTTGTGTTGAATAAGAAGCGGCATAAAATTCCCACCGTCACCCAGGAACGGATCTTCACTGCCGCTCAAAACCTGAATTACCGCCCGAATCAGCTCGCGGTAAGCCTGGTAAAGCAGCAATCCATGACCATCGGGGTTATCGTACCGGACATAAGCAAATACTTTTTTTCGGAATTTACCCTTGGTGTGGAGGAAGAAGCGAGGCGAAGCGGTTTTAACATCATCCTGAGCAATAGCATGAACCAATGGGAATTAAGCGGTGAGTGCCTTGAAATGTTAAGCGGCCGGTGTGTTGATGCAATTATTATGGCCCCTTCATCGGATACCACCCATGATCGCCTGTTAAAGTTAAAACCGGTTATTGAAAAATCCCATATCCCCACGATTCTGATCGGCAGGGATGGGGGAGAGCTCGGCTGTTCTTTCATTATTGTTAATCAATCCGCCGGAGCGTACCAGGCGATCAAACATCTTCTTGATCTGGGGCATAGAAAAATCGCACTGCTCACGGGTTCTCTGAATCTCAGCAATACCCAGGAGCGAATTGAAGGATGCCGCCGCGCCTTTGAGGAAGCAGGAATAGCCTTTGATCCATCCTGTATTTTTGAAGGGCAATACGATTATGATTCCGGGCTTATCCATGCGGAGAAAGTTGCTGAGGCAGGGTATACCGCGGTATTCGCTTTTTCCGACACCATTGCCTGCGGCGTGTATCGTACCTTTATAAAAAAAGGTATCCGTATTCCCCAGGATATTTCGGTTGTTGGATTTGACAATGTACCCTTTGCCCAGATGCTTTCCGTCCCCCTGACGACCATAAACCAGCTGGCCCATACGATTGGTATGGAAGCGGCAGCCTGCGCAATCAGGGAAAGCTCTGTTAACAATATTGCCGCGGGGGTTGCAAAAAAAAGGATCATTTATGATCCGGAATTAATTGAGCGGGAGAGTACCTGCCCGCCGTTATCGAGGGAAGATGGGTTTTGTTAAAACCTGTTAAATTTTTTTGGAGGAGAAAGGAAAATGAAAAAACGAAGGGTTTTTGTTTTGTTCCTGGCGGTTTCCCTGATTGGGATTGTTTTCACGCGGCCTGAGTCGGCCTTTGCCGGCGGTTCAAAGGAACCGGCAAAGGGCGGAAAGACGGTTGTCAGGGTGCTCTACCATATTTCTAACCAGGGCGCTCAGACAAGAGCCTTGCATAACGAATTTATGGCTGCCCATCCGGATATCGAAATTGTCTATGATGAGTTGCCGGTTGGCGGGTATATGAGCGCGGTAATGACCCAGCTTGCATCGGGCAGCGCAAATTATGATGTCATCAATTTTAACAATTCATTGATGAGCGCCGCAGTACCTGATGGTCATTTTGTAAATATGTCCAACCTTATCAAGGCCAAAGGGTATAATACTTCCGGTTTCAGCCCCGCCTTTTCGACCACTGTTATGCTGGATGACGATAGTACCTGGTGGGGGCTTCCCTGGAGGGGGGACCTGAAGGTTCTGCTCTACAACACGGAACTCTATGCGAAAGCCGGTATTACCCAGCCCCCCAGGACCTGGGATGACCTTGTTGCGGCTGCGAAAAAAATTAACAACCCTGCGGCAGGTCAATACGGAATGATCATCGCCGGAGCGAGCACCTTCCTGTATGACTACATGGTTGATTATCTTAGCCAGGCGGGGAACCCCATATTCAAGGCCGACGGAACACCGACATTTAATACCCCGGAAGCCGTTAAGATGATTAACATCTTTAAGGAACTGCTTACCTATTCCCCGGAAGGCACCATGAGCTACGACCTGGCGACGGCGAATACCGCTTTTGCACAGGGTAAAACCGCCCATCTTTTAAACTGGGCCTACGCTTATACCCTGGCGGAGGATCCTTCCCAGTCGGTGGTGGTGGGAAAAGTCGGTACCACGGTTCCTCCCACGGTTACGACGTTCAGATCCCGGACCAGCGGATGGGGATTGGGTATCAACTCCAAGAGCAAAGTACAGGATGCCGCCTTTGAGTATATTAAATGGGCGACCTCTCCGGAAGTTGAGAAGAGGGTTATCGTCAACGGCGGTGACTGTGATCCGGTAAACACGGTTAACTTTAGTGATCCCGATGTCATTAAGGCGGCGCCGATTATCGCTTCTTTTAATGAAATAATTAAAAGCGGTGAGCCCTATGCGGTGCCGAAATTCCCCGAATTGACTGAAAGCCGTACCATTATCGAAACCTATCTGGCTCAGGCTATGCTGGGGCAGATTGAGCCCAAGGCGGCTCTTGACCGGATGGAACGGGAAATCCTCACCGCAATCGGTAAATAGTTTTTTCTTTCCTGATTACAGAACCGGATTTTTTCCGGTTCTGTAATCAGAACATGGGTTACATTATTTGGGGAGAAACAGTTTGAATCCAATACCCTCTCACCGGAATCTTAAAAACCAAAACAGACAGGGTGTATTATTTATCCTGCCTGCATTTTTTATTTACATCACTATTATTTTGTTTCCCCTAGGCTATTCTTTCTTTATGTCTCTTTCCCGTTATAATTTGGCGAAAATATCTCAGGGTATAAAATTTGTAGGCTTGTCCAATTATATCAGTTTTTTAACCAGTGACAATTTTTGGCATTCCTTTGGTATTACCGCACAGTTTACCGTTGAGGCGGTGATCATTGAGGTTGTCCTCGGCTTTTTCATCGCAATTCTGTTAAACTCCCCGTTCCGGGGTAAACGTTTTGTGCGTACCGCCATTTTGATACCCCTTATGACATCTCAAGTGGCGACCTCGGCCCTGTTTGTCACTCTGCTGAATGATCAATTTGGGCTTATCAGTAATTTGATCCGGGCGCTCGGGGTGCATCCGCCTAATTTTCTTGCGGATCCAAAGATCATCATGCATGTCATGGTGGGGATGGATATATGGCAGCAGGTGCCCTTTGTATTTATTATCGCCCTGGCCGGGCTGCAGTCGGTTCCGCCCGAGCTTTATGAGAGCGGCCGGGTTGACGGGGCAAACGGATGGCACATGTTATGGCATATTACCCTGCCGCTTATGAAGCCGATTATCAATATTATAGTTCTGATACGTTTAATGGATGCCTTCCGGGTATTCGATCGTATATGGATGCTGACCAAAGGCGGTCCGGGGATAGCCACGACGGTACTTACGGTATACAGCTACCGTCAAACCTTTGAGAATTTTAATGTGGGCGCCGGTTCGGCTATTTCCTGGGTTATTTTTATTATTGTAGCGGCGATGAGCGGGATATACTCAAAAATTTCATCCCGTTACCAGAACTAGCATAAGAGGGATGGGCTGTATGGTACAAAATAAAATACAAAAAATCATTTTTCAGACGCTGAAGTATCTTATTGTCTGCATCGTACTTGGGTTTTTTCTTTTTCCAATTATTTGGAATATCTCCAATTCATTTAAGGTGAATGTTAATATATTCAAATGGCCGCCCCAGCTTGTATTTAAGCCGCAGTTTGACGCGTATCTTAAGATCGCAGGCAAGCATAACTTTTTTCGTTATTTTATGAACAGCGTGGTGATGGCGATTTCCACTACGATTCTGACATCCTTTGTCGGCGCCATGGCTGCTTATGGTTTTACCATCTTTGATTTTAGGGGGAGAAAGCAGCTCATGACCGCCTCAATTTCACTGAAGATGGTTCCGGCTATAACCCTGATATTACCCTTATTCCTGATACTCC
>BOAV01000014.1 GCA_026002045.1 Spirochaetia bacterium
AACTCTATACTATATAAGGAATTACGTGTTTTTTTCATCTAACTTTTCTTTCCTTCCCCACAACTTTAATAAGTTTTAGGCTCCTGTAACGGCATACAAACCGGAACAAGAATCCATCTTCACTACTTAATATATCCCTTATCACTTTTTTTATCAAGCCATTTTATGATTTTTATGAATTTTTTTGCTTTTTTCGATCCGCCATACATCCCAGTGCCCTATATAGAGTCTGTCTATAATGTGGACACATTATAGACAGACTCTATCTCTGGAAGAAGTCCTCACGCGAACAGGCGTATTACCGAAGATGAAGGAACTGATGCAGAAAGAGGGCCGGGAAGAAGGCCGTCAAAAGCTGCGCGAATCTGCCCGGATTTTGAAAACAAATGGGGTGTCCCCGGAATTAATTTCCAATGCCACCGGGTTTTCTCTTCAGGAAATCGAAGGCCTTTAGTCCTTCACCGACTTAAAACACTCATCAATTACCGGGTTCAAAGATTCAAGCCTGAAACCCAGCGCCGTCAGTTCCGCCCGTTCTTTGCTTTCAGCCCAATTCATGTAGGGGTCCGCATAATGATCCCGCAGGAAGTTATAGACCAGATCCTCCGCTTTTTCGGGGAGATTGAAAAAGATACCCTTCCCGGCGCCCAGGACTTTACGGATCGCGGGACGGGCGTTGGTAAGGAAACGCTCCCGGTACAGGTCATAGGACCGGCCCGACAATACCCGCAGCCGGTCGGAAACGGAACCCCCGGTGGTATGATCCACCTGCTGTGCCATGGACGGACGGGCCGCAGCGGGCAAGGGCCGTGGATACCGTTTCTTCGGTACCGGCGCGGGGTTCATTGCCGCAACATTCCTGCCGGGCTGCGGGAGAGGAGCTTTTATTACCGGGGCTTTCTTTTGAGCCGCCTTCTTTTTTGCAGCAATGGCCTGTTTCTTCGGCCCCCGGAGGGCGGCCGCTTTTTGGGCGGCCAGTTTTCTCGCAGAAGCCTGCTCTTTAGCCTCAGCCTCCTGATCCATCAAAATTTCCCTTAGGCCGACCCATTGCTGCTGAAGGTAGCGATCCCCCAAAACAGAATAATAGTATCCCCGTGACAGGGCGGACATAACCGTACCGAGAATTTCATCGTCCCGGAATTTCGCCCGTTTGCCCTGCCGGATTAAAATATACACATCGTGGTTCTTTTTACCGTACTTTCGGGAATAGAGGAACAGGATACGCTCAAAGGCAGAATCGCCAACCAGATTCCAGTATTTAAAACAGTAAGCCAGGGTTTGGTCCTCCACACGGTTGATGGAAGGGGAAATCTCAATCCGGCTAAGGTCGGCAGGGGTAAATGTCACTGAGGAAAAAGCCCCGTGTTGGGAGTCCCCGGCGGAGTTGGAGCCCTGCACCGTTTCACGGCGCCGGAATTCATTCCCCACCGCAGACAGGGACTCGTTATGGTAAGCCTGGACCAGTTCAGCCGCCTTTTCCATGGACTTAACATGAAAATTCAGGAGTTGGGAATAACGGAAAAACCGTTTGATCCCTTCAATCGCTTCGTAACGGGTCTTTGGAAGAATTTTCAGAATATCCTCTGCGGCCTTGATTGTCGAATACACATCCTGCTCATCGTAAGCGGCTATTTTACCGTCAATATAAATGATGATCCGGCGTACCCGGTCCAGGGAACGTTCCGTCAGGGACCGGTAGGCCACGGTGATCAGCTGCCGGTAAACCGGATCGTGGCTGCGGTAGGTGCGGAAAAGGGCGAGCCGCAGGCGCTCATCGGGATAGCGGGGCTTGAGCCTGGTTTCAAATATACGCAGTGCGTTCTGCGGCTTTCCGGAACTGCGAAAATAGTAATAGCGTTCTATATCAGGATCATGATCAAGCTGAAGCATGGGATACTCCGTCTTGAGTAATTCTTTTTGAATTTCCGTAAGATCCATTACTATAATAATAGAATCTTACGCCCCTTTATGCAATGAATTATTTTATGTTATGATAAATCATGAGTATTTTTAACCACCTTTCATTAACTGCGGGAATCGGCGGCATCCTGTTGGTCATGATGAGCGGGACCGCCTTTTCGGCCCCCGGCGACGCCGCCCTGGGGAACGGCCTTTTTGCCCGGATCGCCACCAACAAAGGCGATATCGTGGTGCGCCTTGAATACCAGAAAACCCCCCTCACGGTCTGCAACTTTGCGGCCCTTGCGGAGGGCAAGATGGATATAGCGCGGGGCAGGCCCTTCTACGACGGCATCAGTTTTCATCGGGTTATCGCAAACTTTATGATCCAGGGCGGCGACCCATTGGGGAACGGCACCGGCGGCCCGGGCTACAAATTCCCCGATGAGATCGATTCCACCCTGAGGCACAACGGGCCGGGGGTGCTCTCCATGGCCAACGCCGGACCGGGAACCAATGGCAGCCAGTTCTTTATTACCCATGTGGCTACCCCCCATCTGGACGGTCTGCATACGGTCTTTGGCCGGGTAGTACAGGGCCAGGATGTGGTCAACGCCATCAAACAGGGCGACAGGATTGAAACCATCACCATTATCCGCAACGGTCCCGAGGCAGCGGCTTTTAAGGCGGATCAGGCCGCATTTGATAATCTGCTGCGAAATGCCGGGGCATCGGCCGCCGCCAGGGCCAGGGCCCAACGGGATGCGGAGATCGCCCAGATCAACGCGAAATATCCCAACACCCAGGTGACCCCTTCGGGGATCCGATACCTCATACAAAAAGAGGGAAAAGGTGAAAAGCCCGCGGCGGGAAAAACCGTCCGGGTGGCCTATAAGGGCATGCTCCTTAACGGCACCGTCTTTGACGGCTCCGACTTCCACGGCGGCCCCATGTCATTCCAGGCCGGTGTCGGCAAAGTTATCAAGGGCTGGGACGAAACCATCATGGACATGAAGGTGGGCGAAAAACGGCTGGCCGTCATTCCCCCGGAACTGGCCTATGGCGACCGGGCGGTGGGTAACGGACTTATCCCCGCAAACAGCTTCCTGGTGTTTGAGATGGAATTAGTCAGCGTCCGGTAATAGATAATAGTCCGTATTTGACAGGGTGAAGGCCGCTGCCACCCCGGCGGTAAGGCGGATGCCGGAATCCTCAAAGATGAAAATAGCATCCGCGCCGGGAACCGATTCCACCAGGGCCCGGCCCTTTTCGTAACCCAGGGTAAAGGCCGAGGTGGAAAGCCCGTCGGCATCAATGGAATGGTCCGCGATAATGGCCACCGAGAGGAGGCCGCTGTTCACGGGATAGCCCTCATGGGTGGACAGAAGATGATGATAGCGGGTCCCATCATCATCTTCAAAATAGCGCTCGTAGATGCCGCTGGTAACAACGCTTTTATTTATAACCCGGATGACGCCGATATAGGCGCCGCGGGCGTCCCGCGGGTCCTGAATGCCGATGCGCCAGGGCGCGCTTCCGGCACGGGCGCCGTAGGCAAAGATATTTCCCCCCAGGTCGATAAGGGCCCGCTTTACCCTATTTTGTTCCGCAAGACGCACCGCTTCATCGGCGGCATAACCCTTGGCAATGGCCCCCAGATCCAGCGTCATACCGGGCCGCCGCAGAAAAGCGGTTCCCGCCGCCTTATCGATAATCAGGTCCCGCCAATCGATCAGGGCCAGGACCGAATCAATTTCGTCCTGAGCCGGGACACGGGCGTTGTCGGAACCAATACCCCACAGTTTTACCAGGGGCCCCACGGTGGGATCGAAAGCGCCGTCACTGATTTTGGCATAAACCAGAGCCCGCTCCAGCACGGCAATAAGTTCAGGGTCAACCGCTACCGGAGCGATCCCGGCATTCCGGTTGATCCGGTCAAGGTCCGTACCGGCCCTGTTGGCGCTCATCACATCCTCAATCTCCCGGAGCCGGGCAAAAATCGCCGCATAGCGTTTCTGCGTCCCCCCCTCGAAAAGATTCACCGAACAAATGGTCCCCAGCACAAATTCTGTCTGCGCAGGTACGGACTGAGAACAGGAGCTAAGGTTTACCAGGAAAAAAAACAAGGCAAGTGTAAAAATCTTAATAATATTTTTCATTATGTCCTGCACATAAGGCCTGTTTTTTTACATAACAGAATCATGTGTCTGTTGGTAGAAAATATCCCCATGCCATTTTGTTTTGCATTTTGGGCGATTGCTATATCCAGTAAACCTAATTTATTTATTCCTGATTTAATACATTCATATTGAATTGCCATAATTTCATCCCAATCTATATTTAAAGGAACAACAGATATACCGGAAAAACAGGCTATAAAATCATATTCTTTATAGGCTTGAGCCGATGGAATTAATTCCGCCAAAATGATTTTATTAACAGATGCAAGATTGTTTATTAATAGGCCGGAAATTTCCTGAAAGTGTTTTTTATATTTAAAATAGTCAATCCAGACACAGCTGTCAACGATGTAATTCATCTCGGTTTGACTCTGTTTCTGGTAATATCCGGATCGACATCCAGTTTTACCTTTCCCGCCAATTCAACAAGTTTCAATCTTTTTCTTGAGTCAATGATCTGTTTTAAAGCTTCATTAATGACGGCGGTTTTAGTAAGCTCACCGGTCCATTGCATGGCTTCGGTCAGCAGGGATTCATTTAAATCAAGGGTAGTTCTCATGCATATAATCTATTCCATTTCTTATGCACTGTCAAGGATTGGCCCTCAAAATCCCCAAAAAATAAAAGCCCGGCCTATTGCTAGACCGGGCCGGAACCAGATACCTTTACTATTTATTAGAATCGAAGCGGAATTTACAGAATATTTGAGGAGAAGATGAGGTTATTTATGCATATAGTAATTTGCCCTTTGGGATTGGAATATCCCGACCCAAAAGATGGGCTGTTTCAAGCCATTCAACGATAACCATATCGGCATTTTGTACCGCTTCACTATAGGATTGACCGTCGGCCATACATCCGGCTAGTTCCGGGACTTCCGCAATATACGCATTATCAATATCACTCCAATAAACAATGATTTCATATTTATTCATTTGGCGCCTCCAGTTGATACTTTACTATGATATTTCTTACCTGCTTAATTTGGTAAGGTTTAGCTTGGGAACCTTTCGGCTGGATGTTAATAATTTCGGGAATGTCCGACCGATAAAAATAACCTGCTATACGTCCTTTAGCAAGAGTCAAAACCTGGAAGGAACGCCCCCTAAACCCGCAGCCCATAGGCTGTACTCCGCCCGCCCCCTTCCTCCTGAAGCAGGATACCCTTGCCGATAAGGTCCTGGATGTCCCGCAGCGCCGTGTCCGGTGAGCAGCCGGTGAGCTTTGCCCACTTGGAACTGCTAAGCTTCCCCTCAAAATGGTCCAGCAATAGGTTGATCATCTTTTGCTGGCGGGCATTGAGCAGAGTTTGGGCGTGGACCTCCCAGAACCGGGCCCTGGATAATACGCCGGCCAGGGTAACTTCGCTGTCTTCTATGGCCCGTTCCAGGCAGACCAAAAACCATTCCAGCCATTCGGTGATATTCCCGTCCCCGTGTTGGGTTGTTTCCAGAACCTGATAATAGCGCTTGCGCTCGGTTAAGATGCGGCTGGACATACTGTAAAACCGCCGTGAACTGCCCTCTCCCCGGGCAAGCTGCATATCCGCAAGAGCACGGGCAATACGTCCATTGCCGTCTTCAAAGGGGTGGATGGTGACAAACCAGAGGTGGGCAATGGCAGCCTTGAGGATCGGGTCGATTGGGGCAGTGCCATTAAACCAGTCCAGAAACCGGGCCATTTCGCTGTCAATGCGGGAAGCCGCCGGCCCTTCAAAGTGGACCTTGGGCTTGCCCATTGAACCGGAGATGACTTCGATATGGCCCGTGCGGTACTTGCCGGTGGTAATTTTGTAGATGCCGTTAAATCCCGTGGGGAAAAGCCCTGCGTGCCAGCCGAAGAGCCGTTCCCGGGTAAGGGGGAGGGTGTAGTTTTGGGTTGCGTCCAGCATCATTTCTACCACGCTGTCCACATGACGGGTGGACCCGGCGGGAGCGCTTATCTCCAGTCCCAGCCGCCGGGCAATGGAGGACCGGACCTGCTCCATATTGAGGTTTTCCCCTTCAATCTCGTTGGAATGTACCACGTCCAGGGCCAGGGTAGAAAGCAGGGCCTCATCCCCTATCTGAAACCCCAGCCCTTCCATTTTTCCCAATAAGCGGCCCTGCCGGTAACGGAGCTTGACCAGGGCTGCGGATACTTTTTCCGTATCCCACCTGAAATCGGTCCAGTTTTCGTGCTGATGAATATACATTCTTCGGAACCCCCGCTTTGCGGAGATTAGACCACCTAATCTCCGCAAAATATGCGGTAAATATACGCCCTAATCTCCGCATTGTAAAGGGTTCAAACTTCGCCCAGCGAAAAATCCCCGGTAATTTTAAACCGGTTGCCGTCACGGACCACCTCAAGCTGCCGCCCCGGGAAAAACCAGGGAAGCCGTTCCCGGATCAGGAGGGCGGCTTCGGTCATAAAGGCTTCATGCTGATTTTGGGGGACATGGTCCAGGGTGGCGACCCGCAGGGAAATAATGTAGCCCCGGCCTTTTTCGGAACCGATTCCGATGGTAAAGTCCGGGGCTATTTCAAAAAGGCCGTCCATTTCCGGGTTGCAGGTTGCCCCCCGGTCAGGACGGTTGGGGTGAAGGGAAAAGCTCTGTCCCCAGCGGTCTTCCAGCTCATCGTCAACCTCATGGAAAAGGGCTTCCAATGTGCGGGTAAATGCCGCCAGTTTAGGATGGTCCAAGCCTCCCCTCCTGCCCCGGACTATCCATCCATCCTCTGCCCATCGTACTCCTTCACGATAGTAGGATCAGGGGTGGGCGCAGGAGGCTGGTACGCCGGACTTGCCGCCACTGTCGCCTCAGGGGCCGCAACAGCAGGAGCCGCCGCGGCAGGAACCGTCACAACCTGGGACAAATGTTCCGGCAGGCCGAAGATCTTGACCCCTTCGTCGGGGAAGTGTTCCTTTACACGGGCCACCGCCCGCTCTATACCGCGGGCCTCATCTTCTTCGCACCAGATCACCAGAGAAAAATTTACCTCCGGCCAGATGGCGTCCCCCATACGGGGGCCGGTGGAACCGACCCCGAACACATTGGGGTACTTGGTGTAGAACTTGCCGACCTTTTCATCGGCAAAGGCCTCCAGAATGTTTTCTTCCACCGAGTGGTTTGCAATAATTTCGATTCTGAACATCAGAGCGCCTCCCCGGTGTTTGGCGTCAAGGCCGCCGATGCAACGCCTTGATTTTGGGCGTCCTTCTTTGCCTGTTTCCGGGAAAGCCCTTCGGCAATCCGCTGCCGCCGGGCTTCCGCACGGGCTGCCCGCTTGTCGGAATTCTTGTTGAAAATGTAGTAGATCGTGGGCATCAGGAATAGGGTCATCAGCGTACCAAAGGAGAGTCCTCCGAGTACGGTCTTGCCGATAGGGGCCGTCATTTCCGAGCCCTCGCCGGGGAAGAATGCCATGGGCACCAGCCCCAGGATGGTGGTCATGGTGGTCATCAATATGGGCCTGAGCCGACTTCCGGCGGCTTCCACACAGGCGTCGTGGAGACTAAGCCCCCGCTTGCGAAGCATATTGGTATAGTCCACCAGGATGATGCCGTTATTCACGATAACCCCAACCAAGACCAGCAGCCCTACCGCGGTCATGATATTGAAGGGCTCCCCGGTTATCAGGTAGATAGCCACGATGCCGATGAGTGACAGGGGAATCGTAAAGAACACGATGAAGGGGTCCCGGAATGATTCAAAGAGGCTCGCCATAATTCCAAAGACCAGGGCAATCGCCACGACGATGATCAGCACGAAGGTCCTCATCAGCTTCATCATCTCCGAGTTGGACCCGGCGTACTCAATGATCACATCATCCTCCGCGGGGATCTCTGCGGTGATAAGGGCCCGGACCTTTTCTTCCAGGTGGTTTACCCTGGCCCCCGGCACGGCCCCGGCCTTGATATGGATGACCCGGCTCTGGTTTTCCCGGTTGATGGTCATGGGCCCGGTTCCTTCCACGTAGGAAGCAAAATTGGAAAGGGGCACCCGTCCCGCCATGGCGCTGTTCACAAAGATCTGATCCAGGGCAGGCCGGGTACTCCGGTCCGCCTCTGCGAGGATCAGCACCACGTCGTAATCTTTACCGCTGCTCTTGTAGCGGGTAGCGGTAACGCCGTCCACCGCGGCCTTGATCTCGTTGCCCACGGTGTAGGTATTCAGTCCCATGGCGTAGATCCGGTCCCGGTCAATGGCGATCTCAATTTGCGGGAGCCCGTCTTTCAGGTCAACCTCGGGTTCGGTAACTTCAGGAATATTGTCCCTGAGCAGGGTTGCGATCTTTTCGGCGATAGCTTTGCCCTTTACCAGATCGTCGGTACGGAGCACGATATCCACGGCGCTGCCCCCGCCCATCATGCCGCCCATCATATTACCACCGCCAAAACTGATACTTACGCCGGGGAATTCATTAACGTGGGCCCGCATTTTTGCTTTGATATCCTCGGCGCTGTCTATGCGGTCTTCAAATTTGGGAAGGTTGATCCGCAGGGAGCCTGTATTGCTGCTCCCGCCGCCAAAGCTCATCATCCCGCCGCTGCTGCCGGCATTTAAGACCAGCCGGTCATAGCCCTTCACTTCCCGTTCCACAATGCCCTGAATCTGCCGCAGTGTCGCTTCGGTTTCCGGCAGGGGGGTTCCCATGGGGAGGGTTACGCTGATGGACACGTTATCCTGATCCTGTTCGGGCATAAAGACCCAGCCTATCACCGGGATAAGGGCAACGCTTCCCACAAGGAGAACTATCAAAAGGCCGATGACAATGGCCTTGTGCCGGAGCACCCGGTCTACCGCTTTCCGGTAGGCATTATCAAGACCGGCAAGAGCCTTCTCAAAAAAATTGTCTATGGATGCCAGAGGACCCGTCAGGGCCTTCTGTTTCCGGGTAACCAGGGGGAGGTAATGGCTTGAAAGTACCGGCACCAGGAAGATGGCGATGATCAGCGATGCTGTTAATGAGATAACCACCGTAAAAGCCAGACCGGCAAACATCTCCCCCGCCATTTCCAGCATACTCTGGAACATGACCAGCGGTGCGAATACACAGATCGTGGTTAAGGTAGAAGCCGCGATGGCTATCATCATCTCCTGGGTGCCGATTACCGCTGCGGTGGACAATTTGGCCCCTTTTTCCCGGTAATGGTAAATATTTTCCAATATAACAACGGAGTTATCCACCAGCATCCCGACCCCCAGGATAAGCCCCGCCAGGGTCATCATATTCAGGGTAAGGCCGGCGAAGTACATCAGCATCATGGCGATAACGATGGACACCGGAATACTGATGCCGATGATAATGGTTGGCTTTATGGACCGCAGAAACAGAAAGAGGATAACGACTGCCAGGACGGCCCCGGAGATGGCGCTGGAACCAACCTGGCCAATCGAATTTTCGATTTGATCGGTGGTGTTGAACAATTCGGTGATCTTGATGTCCTGGGGAATCTCACGGGAGAGCCGTTCCAGCCTTGCCCGCAGATCCTTGGCGGTCTGGACAGAGTTTTTCCCACTCTGCTTTTGCACCGACATCTGTACCGCCGGGACGCCGTTTACATAGACCGTACTGGTTTCATCCTTGTAACCGTCAATCACATTGGCTACATCCCGCAGGTATACCGACCGGGGCGGCTCAATGGCGCCGTTTACCAGGCCGCCGCCCTTATAGGAAATAACCGTGTTCCGCATCTCCTCCAGGGAGGTGTATTCCCCCATGGTGGTAAGGATGTAGGACAGGCCCCCTTCAGTGATGGTTCCGGCGGCAACCTGCATATTCTGGGCAGCCAGCATCTGCTGGATTTGGGTCACCGTCAGGCCGTAAGCCTCAAGCCGGCTTTCGGGTATCTCCACCCGGATAATTTTTTCCCGGCCCCCGGATACCGATGCAGTAGCCACCCCCGGCGTCTGCTCAATCCGGGGGATAATCATATCTTCGGTGATCTCCCGCAGATCCTCCGCAGAGCGGTTCGGCGCGGTAACCATCAGGCCCATGATGGGAATCATGGAGGGATCAAATTTGAAGATCAGGGGAGTATCCGCCCCGGTGGGCATATAGTTCCGCACCATTTCCAGGGAGTCCCTGACGGAGTTTGAAGCATCCGCCAGATCCGTCCCATAGGTAAACTGCATGATCACCATACTGCTGCCCTTGGAGGATGTGGAGGTGACCTTTTCAAGGCTGGACACGCTGGACAGGGTCGCCTCCAGGGTCCGGGTAACACTGCGCTCAACTTCTTCCGGCCCCGCGCCGCTATAGTTGGTATAAACCACCAGGTACGGGGGGTTTATTTCCGGCATCAGGTCAATGGGCAGGTTCACAAAGGCAAAGACCCCCAGCCCGATCAGGAGGACAAAGATAATAAAGATCGTGGTAGGACGACCAACAATTGATTTGGCTAAACTCATGCTATCCTCCTACTTCGCATCGGAAGTATTGATGGCGGGTCCCAAGGGCGCAACCCGTTCAACGATGTTAATACGGGAGCCGTCTTCCAAAAGACTCTGGCCCTTGATGATAATTTCTTCATTGGGGCTCAGTCCCTTCTGAATTTCCAGTACCCCGTCAATATTAATACCGGGGGTCACTACTTTCTGCCGGGCTATGGCAACGCCGGGTATTTTCGGATCGTTTGCCACCACAAAGACATAGTTTTCCCCAAAACGCTGAATCATGGCGCTGGCGGGAATTTTGACGATATTTTCCTTAAATTCGGTGATGATCCGCACCTTGGCGAACATCCCCGCCTTAAGCCGGGAACCGGTGTTCTCCACATTCACCCGGATCTCCATGGTCCGGGAAGCAGTATCCACCGTGGGGGCTATTTCGCGGATTGCCCCCCGGAAAACCTCTCCGGGGTATGCGTCCAGGGTAATCTCGCAGGGCTGGTTCATGCTTATACGGGAAATAAAGCGCTCCGCCACATAGAGCCGTATCTCCAGGGCGTTGCTGCTGGAAATCCGGGCAAGGGGCGCCGCCTGACTGACGGTCATCCCAAGCTGGGCGGGCAGGGCCACAACGGTCCCCGCAATAGGCGCACGGACAATGCTGGCCACAAAGTTCATCCCCGGCCGGGAGGGGTCGATGGACACAAGGGCATCCCCCCTATTGACCCGGTCCCCCACGGAAACGTAGAGGCGGTTTACCTTGCCATACTGAACTTCCGTATAGGCATCCACCGTGGAGCCGGAGATGATATCCCCCGCAAGGGAAAGGTAATCCCGGATCTGCCCCTGGGCGGCGGCAGTGGTATTTACCGCAAACACCGGCACGGCGGGTGCAGCGTCGGCAGTTACCGCCGCCTTATTGGAACCGGCATTTCCGCCGCTAATACGATCGCAGCCGGAAAGCAGGATCAGCCCTACAAGGCCGAACACCACAGCCACAACACGGGCGGCTTTCAGCCACTCTGCCATTTGCATTCGGCAATGTATTTTCTTTCTATTATCAACTGTAAGTTTCATTCCGCACTCCTCGACAAAGTTCCAAAGGGAACACCAATGGCATATTCAAGGTCAATAAGACCGTTAAGGTAATTAAAATACTGTTCAAGGACCCCAACACGGGCCCGGCTCAGTTCCAACTGCGCGTTTTGTACCTGTAGAAAATCCTGCTGCCCCGCCCGGTACGCCTGTTCCGTAGACTGGTAGGACTGCTGCGCCATATCCACCGTGCGGTTCTGGGCTTCCCGTGTCGTCCTGATCCGTTCCAGGGACAGGACCGTATTGTAGACTTCCAGTTCCGTCCCCCGGATCGCCTGGGTAAGCCCGATGGAGGTGGTTTTTATGTTGTTATCCAGATCCTTAACTCCCTGCCATTCCTTTGCGAAAGGGAGGACGGAGTTGATGCTCCAACCCAAAGTGATGGAAAAGGCGCCCCTATCCATCCAGTCTTTCGTCCAATCATCCTTATCCCAGGTATCCTTGTCAAAGAGATCCTTCGCAAACGTGGGCTGCCAAGTCCAGCCAAGCCTGAGATAGGGGGTCCGCTGCTGCAACATTTGGGCTGTCCGCTGGCTTTGCATGGTAAGGATGTTCGCCTTGAGTTCCAGAATGTCCGGCTTGTTCCGGGAGGCTTTGGAAATAAGATCCGCCACATCCAGGGGAATATCCCCCGGCTCCCCTTCCACGCTTACCAGTTCAAATTCCGTATCGTAGGGCAGGCCCAGGCTCATGGCAAAATTGGCCTGGGCCATTTTGAGGCCGCTTTCCATCTGATCGATATTGGGCTGCATGTTTGCCAGAGACACCTGAGCCTGGAGCAGGGTTAGCTGGGGGGCAAGGCCGGCGCGGTAATTCGCCTGGGCCATATCAACCTGCCGCTGGGCCGATGCAACGCTTTCCTGCAAAAGGGCCGCATTCTCCTGAAGCAGGAGTATCTGGTAATAGGCCTTCCGCACATCCCGTTCGGTCTGAATTTTTGCCTTTTCGTAGGTAAGCACCCCCGCCTGATAATTCCGCCTGATAGTCTGTATACCCGCCCCAAGAGCGGCGGTCAGGGTGAGGGTCGCCGAGAAGTTCCCCACGAAAGCCCATTGGGGAACGTCTACAGAATAGGGAGATACCCCGTATATTTTTCCCTCGGGTATACCCATAGCCGGAGGGAAAATAGACGCCAGATCAATCGGAATGTTTACGCTGGTAGTACTTGCCTCATTGGTCCGGTTAAGGGTCCCGCTCACGGACAAATCCGGCAGGAACTGGTTCCACACCAATTTGGACGCCCGCTTTTTGGTGTCCAGCGCCACCCGGCCCGATTCCAGGCTGAGGTTGTTTTTGATGGCCAGATCCACCGCCTCGTCCATGGTGAGCCGTTTCTTTGCCGCCGCGGACGCCGTGTTCCCGGCCTCCTGCGCGGCGGCCTGTTCGGCAGTCACCAGGGAAGCGCAGAAAAGTGCCCCCAGCAGAAAGATCCGCAGGGAAAAACCGGGCCGAAAAAGCCCACTTCCCCTGCTCCGTACATTTTGTCTCATCATAAGACAACTCCTTCAGCATATCCGCCTACAGGCGTTGATATGCCTTGACTGTGGAAAACGTGTAAAAACACCGAATTCCCCTGGCCAATGCCATTACATGGCTTAAAATATGGCCCGCAATACGCGCGGCCCTTAACGGCTTCTTGCCGTTTGTTGCCATAAATTAGAATATACTGTATTTGTTTCATATATCAAAACCTTTTAAGCCCGTGGCGATAAAACGGAATAAAATACGGAAACTGTCGTTGGAGATTTCCGTAAAAACAAAGGACCGTAAAGGTTCGGGGTACTTCTCCCCAGCACGGAAATGGGGCATCCGCGGCCCTCCCCCCGCCGGATGTGGACACCTGATTAAGGTATTTACGATGAGAAAGAGGATCCACTGGACGATCCAGTCCGCCGGGGTTTCTACCTCGGCATCGGCGCTGTCATTCGGCCCCTCTTTAAATGCTTCGAGCTTTATGTTTTTTATGGACCGAAAGAGATGAACGGGAAAGGCATAATGGCCCAAATCGAGCCGCCGGGTTCTGATCCAGTCCAGGGTCACCAGGATTTCCGGCCGGGAACGGAGGTAATCGGCAATGGAAATGATCGCCAGATAGAGCTGTTCCTCGGGCACCGAGGAGGCCTTGATGTTCAGCTCGGCGTAATTGATGATCCGGCCAAATTCGGCCAAAAAAAGCTGGGCCAGCATATCCTGCTTGCTCTTAAAGTGGGCATAGAGGCCGCTCTTGGAGAGGCCCGAACGCCGGGCAACCATTTCCATGGAGGCGTTCCAGGGCCCCGCTTCCGCAACCGCCCCGGCCACCGCCCGCAGCAGATCATTTTCCCTGGTATTTTCGTAGACCGTTCCGGCGGACCGCCGTTCCAGATCCCCATAATCAATAGCCGCCAGCCGATCCCCCGCAAGCCCCAGGCCATAAGCAATCCGCTCTTCCACCGAAGCAAGGGCCTGCTGAACCTGCGCTTCCGAAGGAATTTCATCCGGCTTATGCCCGTAACGGTGAAAATGGGCAATCCAGAAAGTCAGGGAGACCACGCTTAACTGCAGCCGGGAAGGATAGACGGCAAAATCCTTTTCTTCAAACTGAATCATCTTCCGGATGTCCACCCCGCGGACCGTCATCTGTTCCACTACGGCGCCCATTTCCCGGCTGCCGTACACCTGAATCAGGGAGAAAATAAATGCGTCCTTATTTCGGATATAATATTCAGCGATCCGCCGCACCATAATGTAGTGCTTTTCATTTTGATTCGTTACGGTGAGGGCCCTTTCATAATCGGCCTTGATAAAGGCCGTATAATCATCAAAATAACTGGTATACATGGCGTCCAGCAGGGCCTGTTTGTCCTTAAAGTGCCGGTACAGGGCGGGCTTACTGACCCCCAGTTCCCGGGCAAGATCGGTGAGGCTGATAGTTTGATACAGTTCACGGCCCCAAACTTTGAAAGCCGCCTTGATTATATCCGCATTAGTCATTACACTGATTCTCGCTACCCATTCCTGATTTTGCGGTTTGGCCCAGGCCAACCGTAAGTTACCGACCGTTCGTTAACATAAAGATAACCATTCACCGTAAAAAAGGCAACAGGTAGGAGAAAAAGTTTACCAAAATTTAACTTTTTAAACGAAATTGACGCCAGGCGCCTTTGTGCGGCCTTGAGGCCGGGTTCAAAGGCCGGATGGAACTGTTTGCCCTTTTCGATAAGGGCGGTGATATCGTTCCGGAAGGCCTTGAAACTACTGTAAAACACTCATTTAGAGACGTATTTTTTCTGCAAAATGACTTTTCCGACAGTCTGGTTAAATGCCGTCAAAAAACAGCTACGAAGCGCCGCGCACGGATGCGCGGCGTGCTTCTTTTGAACAATGTTTTTACCTTCCGGTATAAACAATTTTTCCTGTTGGGTACGTACCAAACGCCATTTCTACCTCAATAAAAAGAATTTCCGTCATTCCTTCGGCTTGCATTCGTTGCACCAACGCTTCTGCTCCGAGCCATTTGCTCGATTTGAAGGATTTTGTAGCGGATACTAATTGATCCCTACTAACCGGCGTTTGATTTGCCTGAAAAGGCAAAGCGGTTACACACCCGCTTAAGATTAACCCGAATGTCAGCGCCATGCCAAACATTCCAATTCTGAGCATTTTGCTCCACTTTTTTGTAGTTTTCATAACTACCTCCAAAAATTATTAAAACCTCATACGAGATTTCTACAAATATAAAAAAGACGGCCCCGGTTCAAACTATTCACGATAGTTTTATTTCCTTATGGAAATCCCTATCTTGAACTTCCCTTCCGTCCCTTTTCGGACAAGCCTTTTCCGGCTGCTTGACCGTTTCAGCGATTTTTACAACCAACTCCTTATCCGCCTCAGCCAGACGATGAAAACCTGACCATAATCTCGCTATTTTGGCGTTTTCCGTCATGGATTCTCATCTCCTTAATGGTTATTTTATGATTATTAAAACATTATTATATAATCACGTCAAGTACAAAATAAGAATGCTTGTAGAATAATCTTTACAAGATTATATTGAGGGCATGGGCGAGTTGATTAATCAGCGGGTAAAACAGGTTCGGGAAGCCCTGGAATTATCGCAAAGGAATTTTTCTACTATTTTATCCCTTTCCAGTAGTTACATAGCGGGGGTTGAAACAGATGTCCGCAAGGTAAACGGCCGCCTCATCAAGCTCATCGTGTCCGAATTTGGGGTGAACGAGACCTGGTTGTGTACCGGAGAGGGGGAGATATTCGTCCAAAACCCCGACGAAAAGTTTACCAAATTAGTCGGCTTATTTAAGGAACTGCCGCCCAAGTATCAGGAAGTGGTGTACCAGATGATTGAGGTGCTGCTCAGGGTGAAGGAGTAAGGCAAAATAGGTTGAATTTTACCTAGCCCTGTTATATGATTTAAATCAGGAGGCTCCCATGAAAATTGATACTGCCAACATGCTTTCCATTTCCGAGGCCAACCAGAACTTCTCCAAAGTTACCCGAATGGTCGATACAAACGGCTCCGCGATCATTCTGAAAAACAATGTGCCCCAATACATGGTTATCCCCTTCAAGACTGCGGAACAGGCACAAGTCCTGGCAGACGGGGAACTATTCGCCCTTTCCGCTAAACTGATGGAACAAAACAAAAAAGTCTATGAGGAATTGGCTAAGTGAAACGTATCTCGACGGATCAAATTATTGAGATACACCGCCAGCTAACCGGACAAACCGGCGGTGCGGAGGGCATACGGGATATGAACTTGCTGGATTCCGCCGTAATGTCACCCTTCCAAACCTTTGGCGGTACGGATCTTTATCCTGATCTGCATACCAAGGCAGCTCAAATGGGTTACCAGCTTATCAATGGGGAAAAAATTGCCGCCACAGACAAGGAAAAAATCGATCTGGGGCTTGGCGTTGCACAGGGCGCGTTAAAACCCGGTGATATTTGTCAGTGGCTGGATACGCACACTCGGCTTATTTAAGGAACTACCGCCCAAGTACCAGGAGGTGGTGTACCAGATGATTGAGGTTTTGCTCAGGGTGAAGGAGTAGGGGAAATAGCGGCCCAATGAGGACCCTCGGCATAAAGGATAGGACAATAAACGATGATTAAATCATTCAATGATAAAGAAACTGAAAAAATCTTTAATGGCATGGTGTCAAAGAGACTGCCGCAGGACATTCAAGCGCGGGCATTCAACAAACTGACCGCTATTCATGCCGCAGGTGTTATTGAAGATTTGAGGATACCGCCTTCAAACCATCTCGAAGCTCTCAAGGGCGACAGAAAGGGGCAGTATTCCATACGAATTAACGACCAATATCGTGTCTGCTTCTACTGGAATGACGATAATGCCGAAAATGTCGAGATTGTTGATTACCATTAATAGAAATGCCCTTTGGAACCGCAACTGAAACCCAACAGGCGACGGTTCTCCTCTTGACAAAATAGCGCCTATTATGTAGTATGTAATACGGAATAGATGAGGAGTTTCTTATGGATGAGTATATTCAGCTTGAGCACATTGGTAAGTATCTGCAAGAGGAATTTATGCAGCCTTGGAAACTGTCCCAGAACGCCTTGGCACGGGCTATAGATGTCCCTCCCAACCGCATAACTGATATTGTAAACGGCAAACGCAGTATCAGCGCCGATACGGATTTACGTCTGACCACGCTTTTTGGTCTTTCAGAGGGTTATTTTCTCCGTTTTCAGGAGCATATTGAGACGACCTTGGCAAAGCGTAAGATTGAACATGTTTTGAGACAAATAAAGCCGTTAAAAGCGGCCATGTTGTAGAGCAGCGTCCAGGACGAGGCTGACCTATTCGCCCAAAACCCCGACGAAAAGTTTACCAAATTAGTCGGCTTATTTAAGGAACTGCCGCCCAAGTATCAGGAAGTGGTGTACCAGATGATTGAGGTGCTGCTCAGGGTGAAGGAATGAGGGGATTCATTTTAGAAATAAAAGACATATTGCTGAACAATGCAATATTTTGATGATATGGCACAGTCAATTTTAAGCGTCCGCATGGATGAAAGCCTGAAAAGGCAATTCGATACTCTCTGTGACGAATTCGGCATGAATACAAGTACCGCCATTACCGTATTTGCCAAAACCGTGGCGCGGGAACGGAAAATCCCCTTTGAAATCGTCTCCTCCGAAGATCCTTTCCGGAGCGAAACAAATCAGGCCCATTTAAGAAAAGCCATCGCCGATATAGAAGCCGGCAAGTACACAGCCCATGAACTTATTGAACAACTCTATTATGAAAAATAAGAGAGGCAGTTCCAAAATCCGGTGGTCCCGAGGCGCTCCTACATATCCCACACCGAAATCGCGCCGGCAGTGGGGGTGAGGGGGCGGGGATGGTCGGTAAGGCAGATGAGGCTGCCGTAGCCGGTTTTTTCAATGTCCGCAAAGGTAGCGAAAGCCTTAATGTCCTTTTTATCGGGGTTGGCGGTTTTTTTTATTTCAATGGGATAGAAAAGGCCGTCCTGTTCTATGAGCAGGTCAATTTCGGCCCGGTTGGAATCCCGGTAATAGTAAAAAGAGGGGCGGCGGCCGTTGTGATACCAGGACTTGATAATTTCGGTAATGACGAAGGTCTCGAAAAAAGCGCCGCCCATGGCGCCGCTTTCCAGGGTTTCGGGGGTAGTCCAGTTTGAAAGATAGGCGCAGAGCCCGGTATCCATAAAGTACAGTTTGGGCCGCTTGGTAAGGCGCTTTATCACATTCCGGTAATAGGGTTTTAGCAGATAGACAATCCCCGATGTTTCCAGAATGGAAAGCCAGCTTTTGGCGGTATTGGGCGCAATCCCGGCGTCCCGGGCGATCTCCGTGAGGTTAAGTTCCTGGCCGGTCCGTGCGGCAACGCAGCTTAAAAATTTCTGAAAGGCCGATTCATTCTCCACATTTAGCAATTGCCGCACATCCCTTTCAAGATAGGACCTGATATATGAACTGTAAAAAAGGGCGCGCTGATCGGCGTTTTTGCCGATAACTTCGGGATACGAGCCCTGCCAAATGATCTGATAAGTTTCGGCTAAATTCCGCTTCTCCAGAATGCCCGGCGGCGTTTTGGAAGGAAGAAAGGGGATCTGCGCGGCGGCTTTGCCGTCCTGTTCGTAGAGGGAAAACCCAAGCATATCCAGAATGGCGACCCGTCCTGCCAGGCTTTCGGTTATTCCGGCCATAAGGTTGTACTGCTGGGACCCGGTCATCCACAGGATGCCCCGTTTGTCGGTGGTATCCGCCAGCATTTTGATATACCGGAACAGGTCCGGCGCATATTGTATTTCGTCAATGAGTACCGGGGGAGCATAGGTCTCAAAAAAGAACTCCGGTTCTTCCTTCGCCAGTTGCTCGTCCTTGGGGTTATCCAGGGTGACGTATTTCCGCCCTTCGCCGGCGGCGATTTCCTTTAAAAAAGTGGTCTTTCCCACCTGACGCATGCCGGTCAGCAGAATGACCTTAAAGTTTTGAGAGGTCCGGAGGAGGGTGTTGATCATGGTTCGTTCCTGGTACATTACCCACAGTTTACCGTGGCCGGTCGGATATTACAAGCAATTTTTATGAAAATCCGCAATGGCATTGCGGATTTTCATAAAAATAGGCCATTTGCATCCCCTATCCTTATGTCGCCGTTTCAACTACGTTGAAATCCCCAGCTCCTCCACCTTTTTAAGCCCCTGATCGCGCAGCAGGAACTTCTGGATTTTGCCGCTTGCGGTGAGGGGGAAGGCATCCACAAAGAAAATAAACTTGGGGATCTTGTAGCGGCTGATCTGGCCTCTGCAGAAGTCCTGCACATCCTCTTCGGTGAGCTTGGCGTCCTTGTGGAGGATGATGAAGGCCCCCACTTCTTCGCCGTATTTTTTGCTGGCGATCCCCACGATCTGCACATCACGGATGCCGGGCATGGTGTAGAGGAAGTCCTCAATTTCTTTCGGGTAGATGTTCTCGCCGCCCCGGATGATCATGTCCTTGATGCGGCCGGTGACCCGGAAGTTGCCCGCCTCGTCCTTGACGCCGAGGTCCCCTGAATGGAGCCAGCCCTGGGCGTCGATACATTTGGCGGTGGCTTCGGGCATTTTGTAGTAGCCCTTCATGCTGTTGTAGCCCCGGCAGCAGAATTCGCCGTGGACCCCATCGGGGCACTCTGCGCCTGATTCGGGGTCACGGATGGTCACTTCCACGCCGGGGAGATGGCGACCCACGGTTTCGACTTTCACTTCCAGAGTGTCGTCGTAACGGGTCTGGGTCATCACCGGGGATGATTCGGTGAGGCCGTAGCAGATCGTCACTTCCTTCATGTGCATCAGGTCGATGACCTGGCGCATGGCTTCTATCGGACAGGGTGATCCCGCCATGATGCCGGTGCGGAGGCTTGTGAGGTCGAACATCTTAAACATGGGGTGATTCAATTCGGCGATGAACATGGTGGGGACCCCGTAGACGGCGGTACATTTTTCTTTTTGCACCGTGGCGAGTACCAGCAGGGGGTCGAACCATTCCAGCATGGCCGCGGTGGAGCCGTGGGTGAGGACGGCCATCATCCCCAGGACCAGGCCGAAGCAGTGGAACAGGGGGACCGGCAGACACACGATGTCCGCCGGGCTCAGGCGCTGGTTGTCCCCGATGCCCAGGCCGTTGTTGAGGATGTTCCGGTGGGTGAGCATCACCCCCTTGGGGAAGCCCGTAGTACCGCTGGTGTACTGCATGTTTACCACATCGTTGGTGTCCAGGGACGCCTCAATTTGGCGCAGTTCGGCGGCGTCCGTATGCTGGCCCAGCAGCAGTATTTCCGCTAAAGAGTACATGCCCCGGTGTTTTACCTGGCCGATATAGATCACGCTTTTTAAGCTGGGGAATTTTGCGGAGTTGAGGTGGCCCCGGGGCGCGGTTTTCAACTCCGGCACCAGTTCGTTGATCATGGCAATGTAGTCCGAATCGCGGTAGCCGTCGATGATGCAGATGGCGGCCAGGTCGGACTGCTGCATCAGGTATTCCAGCTCGTGGGTTTTGTAGGCGGTGTTCACCGTCACGAGAACCATCCCGGCCCGGGCGCTGGCAAAGAGGACCGTGTTCCAGTCCGGCACATTGGTGGCCCAGATGCCGATGTGGTCCCCTTTTTTCAGACCCATGGCGAGGAAGCCCTTGGCCATCTCGTCCACCCGCCGGTCAAATTCCGCATAGGTAAATCGCAGGTCCCGGTCGGCGTATACGATAAAGTCGTGATCCGGCTGGGTTTGGGCTTTTTCCCGCAGCACTTCGCCCAGGGTTGATTCAATGTATTCCATAATTATACCGGCGTGTAGATTACGGCTAATATCCGGGCGGGCTTGCCGCCGTCGGCCAAGACCCGGTGGGGCACGATGGAATCGTAGTAGACCGAATCGCCTTCGTTCAGGGTGTGGGACTCCGCGCCGTATTCCAGGGCCAGGGTTCCCGCAAGGACGTGGATGAATTCCTCACCTTCATGGGTGGATTTGCCCTGTTCCGCATCGGCTTCGATGTCCACGATAAAGGGCTCCATGTGGCGGCCGCCCTTGTCTGCGGCCAGGGCGTTAAAATGAAGGCCCTGGTGATCGGAGGCGGACCCGCCGCCGGGCAGTCCGGTGACAAACCGCGCCGCCGCAATCACATCACCCTTGCGGGTGATAACCGGGCCGAGCTGTTCGTGATCGTCCAGCAGGGTGCCCAGGCGGACGCCGAGGGCGCGGGAAATTTTCAGCAGGGGGGCCAGATCGGGGATGTAGCCCTCTTCGATGCGGCGGATCAGGTCTGCGTCCAGTCCGCTGCGTTCCGCCAGGGTTGCCCGATCAATCGAGTAGGTTTTGCAGAGTTCAAGAATCCTGTCGCCGGGGCTGCGTTTTACCGCCATATTCACTCCTCAAAATTTTATTTAAGTTTTATGTCCGTTTTTGGTATATATCACAATAATTGATTGACGAAACAGAATCAATGGGACAAAATAAACCAATATGTCGGAACAGGTAAAAACATTTCCACATGAAGGCCGCAAAAATATCCGTTACCGGACCCTTGCACGGGTGCGTATCCACGATATTCTGGGAGAAGAAAATCTACTAAAAGATCTCAGCGTCACCGGGTGTTGCATAGAATGTACTTCCCTGGCGGACATACAGCCAAACAATCAATATAAACTGGAAGTTATACCCGAAAAGGCCGCAAAAATTGGCAAGTTTGAATTAGAGGTAGAGGCCAAATGGGTACACTCCGGGGCATATTCCGGTGAGGTAGGTTTTGCCATCACCGCCTCCCCGAAGGGCAAACTTTTTCAGCGTTATGTTGATTATCTTTCCTGGCGCGCCGAAACCGGTCAATCATCTCTGGCATGATGGGCACGGTATATCAGGCAGTCCCGGGCTTTGAAGATCATTTAGAACATGAATTGGGGACTTGGCAGGAGCAGTGGGGGCCCCTTTATTATGCTGATCAGCATAATGCACCGGTGTTCTGGCAGCAAAACAGCTGGCTTGAACCCTTCCGGCTTGAATTCGATTCCATATCCCAGGCCGTTTCCGCACTCCGGGGCATCCAGCGAAATTGGGCGCCGCCATCCATGCCACTGGCGCCGGTACTCCACACCCAGTTCCGCCGGGCCGCCCTTATCGAGAGCCAACTGCCGCCGATTTCCCGTAAGCCCCGTCCCTTCCCCTGGCAGATTCCCGATGCGGGCATCGGCGCATGGACCCTGCTGGACGCCCATACCCTTATCGCCAGCCCCCGTTGTTCCAGCCCCTTCCCGGCGGGGGTCATTGAGTTTGAGGAAGACAAAATCGGTCCCCCAAGCCGGGCCTATCTTAAACTTTGGGAAGCGCTGGTCAGATGCGGCAAGTGGCCGCAGCCCGGTCAAAAATGCCTGGATGCGGGGGCCAGTCCCGGCGGCTGGACCTGGGCCCTGGCCCGGCTTGGCGCAGAGGTCACCGCCGTGGACCGCGCCCCCCTGGAAGACCGCATCCTCGCCATGCCCGGCGTCACCGCCTTCCGGCACGACGCCTTCACCCTTACACCAGAAGACTTAGGCCCCACGGACTGGGTCTTTTCAGATGTCATCTGCTATCCGCCCCGTCTTTATGAATGGATACAGAAGTGGCTCGCCTCGGGGCTCTGCAAAAATTTTGTCTGTACCATAAAAATGCAGGGAGAGCCCGATTATGAAACCACCCAGGCTTTTGCAGAAATCCCCGGCAGCGCCGTGACGCATCTGTACCATAACAAGCATGAGCTGACATGGGTGAAGGTTACTGAGGAATAAATTTGTCAACTATTGTATTGATACTTATCTCAGGCTGCCGGCCTGCTCCCTGGTGCCCTTCTGCCAAAACTGACTGCGCCCGATGCCACGGACGATTTCACCCCGCATTTCCAGGGTGTCCACTTTGTACTTGCGGCCATCCGCCGGACGGAAGGTGATCCTGCACTGGTAGATTTTCCCATCGTTGGGATCGATGATGTTACCGCCGCTCCACTGGCCCGCTTTGTCCATGGACAGGCCGAAAATCCAGGAAGTACCCACCACCCTCATCTCATTCACCTTGCCTGCTACCGGGAAACCGGGATAGCTGGCCTTGCAGGCTGACGCCGTCACACTTTGGTCAAAATCCGTTATGGACAGGATTCTACCGAAAAGTTTGCCCCCCTCCAGATAGATTTCCCATCCGGCGTTGATCTTGCCGGATTTGTCGTCCACACTAAGCCAATACCCTTCCACCGGATCTGCCGCCAAAGATGCCGCCGCAATCACAACCAGGATGCCGCAGATCGCTAGGATTTTTTTCATCGCTATTCTCCTTGCTTATGGAATGCTACAATATTGTTTGAACCAAACCAGGCCGCAATCCGTTTTGAACGTTTGAAGTATATAAAACAGACGATCAATAAACCCAGGCAGCCAAGTATCCCTGTTATCAAAAACGCTGTATACATTGTCCGTAATAACCCAAGCATAGGATTAATAATGTCAATAATCAAGGGGCTTATATTCGCATTTACCATAATATCAAAAATGGTAAGCGGGTACAAGGCAAACAAATTGACCAGCAAATGAACAAGCGCAATAATGCAGGACGCAAAGAAAAACACTTGAAACAAAAATGATTTACGCCCGAACATAAACACCAAAAACAAAATATTGCAAAGTAATGTCAGCGGCATTGCGATTAAAAATAAGCCTTTATCGGCAAAGACACGGAAGAAAAAAGAAAAGAAGGCGTTACCTTCAAATGATTGTGTTATTGCCAGAATCAAGGTAACTGTATCGCCAATGGCGTTTAGAATACCAAGAACACCGATGAGCAAAAGCACAATGCCCATGTTGGAAAAGTTTGTAATGCAGTTTTTCATAAATTCCTCCCTACCCCTTCTGTATTTAGTTGATAAACAGACATATTCCATTTCAACTGTGTCGGATTTTCAGCTGAATCAAGGGCGCCATGCAGTTGTCCAAGAACATCCGCCCCTTCCGACATACCCTCAGGTATTAGACTTACTATTGTGCCTGATAACGAATACGGCCCTTTTAGTAACTTTATGCCATTGGTAGTTTGAATATATGTGCCGTCATAGTTGAAAGTCAGATACCATGACTGCCGCACAAACCCTTTAGAACGATACAGAAATGTTTTACCGCTCAATACGTCACGGATTTCAGAACTGTTGCCGGCTGGAGTAGGAGCGGGTGTCGTACTTTCACATCCAGCCAGAACCATTGCCAACGCAATCGCAAAAAATACCTTTTTCATTGTTCTTCTCCTTCACTATTTTTGGGGATAAGCATATCCCAGATTGCCTCAATTGCTTCGTTCATTTTTGCGGGGGACGATTTTTTTTGCAAATATGCTTTTAACAGTCCCATTGATGCGCCGGAAAACATCGACATAAGCACCGGAAAAGGTAAGGGCTTTAACAGTTTTTCTTTTTGGGCGCGGATGAGCAAATCAGAAATGGGAGACGCCACTTTTTCAATTTCCGCTTTTGTCTCGTCGGTAATGAACGGAGAATGTTCATACTGTTCGGTAAACTGTATTTCCTCAGGCTTTTCAATCAAATAGCGGATAAGGTTTTGCAAAGATTTTACGAATTGCACTTTTACCGGCGCGGCTTCGTCCTGGTCTTTGCCGATTGCCTCGGCCATGCGCTTGCGGATTTCAAGGTAGAGGCCGTTAATCAGCTCGTCCTTATTCTTGAAATAGCGGTAAATCGTCCCCACGCCGATATTGGCTTCCCCGGCAATTTGCGACATGGGCGCGGCATGGAAGCCTTGGCCGGCGATGAGTTTTAGGGCGGCGTTCAAGAGGTCGTCCCGTTTACTTGACTGGACAGGCATACTTCACCCCCCTATAAAAAAAGCCGTGACGCTGCCTATTAACACCAATACGGATAACAGGCCCAAGCCCAAGACGGCACACTGAATTATTGGAAGGATTCCGATAATACCCATAAAAGTCCTCCAAAGTTGAAATAGCGGAATGAACGTTCATTCCTATTAGAATGTACATTAGGATATTGGAAGTGTCAAGAGAAAAATGCGTTTTTATAAAAAATAATTAAGACCTACGCATCCCGCACCAGCAGCAGCCGTGTAAGTCTGTCCAGCATGTCCCGTGGGCTGCCCGCCGGCAGGGCGGCAATTTCCCGGATCGCCCGTGCGGTGTATTTTTCCGCATAGGCCCGGGCTGCTTCCAGGCCGCCGGAATTCCGCACCAGGCCGATGATGGCCCCGCTGTCCCCGACTGAAAAATGATCGGCGGAGAAAAATCCCCGCAGCGTACCGGCGTCCTCTGGGGCGAAAGCCCCCTCTCCCCGGATAGCGCAGATCAGCGGCAGAGTGACAAGCCCGTCCTTGAGGTCGTTTCCCAGGGGCTTGCGTACCGTGCCGGGATCCCCGGCGTAGTCCAGGATGTCGTCGATGATCTGGAAGGCCATGCCGATGTTGTAGCCGATGCGCCGTAGTTGGGCGGTGAGCGCCTTGGACGCCCTTGCTTCCGATGCCCCCACATGACAGGCCAGCGCAAAGAGCGCCGCCGACTTCCCCATAATTTTACGGAGATAATGCCGCAGGCTGATATTGGTGCGGAAGCGGTCACTGTTCTGTTCAATCTCCATGCCACAGATGGTGGCAATGACCCGCGCCAGACCCACCGCATTATCTGCGCTGGTATATTCCGATGCCAGGAGGAAGCACCGGGACAGGAGGTAGTCACCCATGAGTACCGCGTTCCGGTTGCCGTATTGGGCGTGGACCGCAGGCCGGCCGCGCCGGGTGGGGGATTCGTCGATCACATCGTCGTGGATCAGGGTGGCCATGTGGAGCATTTCGAGGCAGGCAGCCAGGGTGTAGTGTTTATCCTGGATCTTCCCGAAGCCCGCGGTGATAAGCAGAAGCCCCGGCCGCAGGAGTTTCCCCTGCCCGTCAAAAAGACCGGCAAGCCCCTGGGAGATAATAGGATTTTCAGACGCCGAAGTTTCCCGAATGATACCGGAAACCCGTTCCAGGGCCTCCGGTATGCCGGGAAAATCCTGCCAATAGGATGTCATGTAAACCGGCGCTTACTTTGAAGGCCCATCAAGGTAAAAATAGCGTTTCCGGGCAAACCGGGTTCCGTTCCACCATTTTTTGAAGACCGGGACCACCCAGCAGTCAAGACCAAAAGCCCGGCCCGCGCCGCCCAGGAGCAAGAAACCCGCAAAGAGGAACCAAACCTGGTTCCAGGCGAACATCCCCGAGAGGGTAAAGACCAGGCACATGACGATGGAAATGACCGCCGCCCACCAGGTAAAGAGCCCGCCGATCATCATGAGGCCGATGGCGATTTCCGCCAGCACCACCCCGAGCTGGAAGCCCTGATAGGGGATATAGGCCATGATGCCGTCCATAAAGGTGGTCCTGAACCAGGTGGCAATGACGCCGTTCATGCTGAAAATGGGCTTAGTCAGGTCCCAGACCGCCTTAAAGGCCCTGGTCCCGGCTTCCACTACCGCAGCTCCGCCATCCGCAACGGCATCGGATGCGGCGCTTACCGCATCGGCGGCAACTTCCACGGTGGCATCCGATGCGGCGCTGACCGCATCAGAAGCTGCGCCAAAGAGGTCATCCGCCGTGCCGAAAAGGTCATCCACTGCCGGAGCGGCTGCGGCAACCTCATCGCTGGCTGCGGAGACCGCATCCGCGGCGCCGACCGCAGCAGCAGCCTTGGGTCCCCCGGCCTGAACCACCCCACGGGAGAACATCCATGCCGATTTGGTGCCCGTACTCCAGGCAAGCCAGCCTTCGCCTATCTTGTTGATCCCCTCAAAAACCCACATCAGCCCCAGCCAGAGCCGCAGGGGCAGCAGCCAGTAGCCCCGGGTCCGGTAGGAGCCGAAACCCCGGACAAAGGTCCGGCCACTGTCGTTGTTGAGGAATTCGTGTTTCAGGTATTCCCAGCACTGGTTCAGGCCCGCCACCCCGATCAGGTAGTGGAGGTTGACGAAGTGCTTCATGAACTGGGCAAAAATGCCGGAAAGTTTGATCCCCATGGCGTTGGACACGGCGTATTTGCCCCCAACGGACACCATGAAGCCATGGAAGTTGGACTTGAACTTCTTCGCCTGTACCCCGTCGATGTCGGCAATGATGTTGTAGGCCGCGGTCTGCCCGGTCTGCACCGCGGTTTCCACGATTTGGGGAAGGGGTTTTTCATTCTCGATAAACCAGATATTGTCCCCCACGGGGAAGACATTGGGATAATCTATTGAACGCATCTCGTCATTGATGAGGAGGCGGCCCCGGCGGTTCCGTTTGCCTTCGGGAGGGGTCTTGCCGAAGGGGCCGTTGGAAAGGCCCAGCCCGTCGGCCCAGGTATTGCCGTCAACCCCGGCGGTCCAGATAAAGGTGCTGGTTTCCAGGACGGAACCGTCCTTGAGCTTCACCACCCCCGGCTCTGCGCCGGTGATTGCCGTGCCGGTTAAAAGCTCCGCCCCGTGCTTCTTCATGTAAAATTCAACCTTGTCCCGGAGGTCCTCCTCCAGAATGGGCAGAATGGAATTCAGGGCTTCCACCACGATGATGCGGACTTCGGATTTGGGGACCAGCCATTTGGCGCACATGGCGTCCCGCCATTCCATCAGTTCCCCGGCCATTTCGATGCCTGTAAAACCGGCCCCGGCCACCACAAAGGTGAGCATCTGCTGCCGTTTTGTCCGGTCCTGTTCGGCAACGGCTTTTTCAAAAATATCATCGATATGATAGCGGAGTTTCATGGCATCGTCGAAGGACCAGAGGGTAAAGGAATTTTCCTTAATCCCCGGAATGCCGAAGAAATTCGGCTCCGCCCCGCTGCCCAGGACCAGGTAATCGTAATCGTAGGTCCTGACTGCGGAAGCAAGCTGGTTCTTTGCAAAATCTATTGTTGCGATGGTATCCAACTGGACCTTGACTTTTGATGCGCCAAAAATTTTTGCGTAGGGCACCCGCACCGAATCGGGCTCCACCCGGTGGCCCGCCACTTCGTGGAGCTCAGTCATCAAAGTGTGGAAGGGATGTTTGTCTATCAGGGTGATGGTTACGTCCTGCTGCTGTTTATAGCGCTTTGCCAGTTTTTTGGCAGCCGCGATACCGCCGTAGCCGCCCCCGAGAATTACAATATTTTTTCCCATTTTATCCTCTCTTTATTTGCTTACTTTGCACCCTGCAAAGCCTGGCTGGCGGCGGTAAGGAAATCCTTTACCTGAATGGTCACACCGGAGATGGCGTCGGTTTTACCGTCAGCTTTTACGGTGATTTTGGACGGGTCCTGAACATTCACCAGTGCGGCGGCGGCCTTGGTCGCCTGGACCTGCCATGCGCCCTGTGGGGCCTTCATGGGATACCCGCCTGCGACGGAGGTATTGATCTTTGAAAGATCCGGCACCTTCATCTGTAAAATTCCATTCCAGAGTACATCTTTAATGGTTCCATTTATCACGGTTATAACTGCGGTGTTTATGGTCTGGTAAGAATCCGCCGCAGGGGCCTGCGCATAGTACCAGCCGTCTTTGTTGTAGATGCCCTTGGGAACCGGACCGGCGGCCAGAGCCGCCTTTACCAGGGTAAAGAAGGGGACCACCGGAATGGTAACCCCGGCCACGGATGTGGCGTTGGTGTTCTGGCTGGAAATCAGGAAAGCTTCAGCCTTTTCCACCTGAGCGGCCCAGCCTGAATTATCCTTGCCCGCCCTGGCGGCGGCCTTGCGGTCGGGCAGTCCCGCGCCCAGGCCAACAGAATTCCAGCTGGCGGAAATTATTTTCCCGCCCTGCACCTGCAGCACCACCTGATCCCGCCAGCCGCCGGCATATTGGCGCGCCTGGGCCCAATAAATTCCGTTCTGAAGAGTCTGTGCAAATACCGTCACCGTTCCGAGAATAACCAATACGACTATTAAGCTTAATTTTTTCATCATTATCTCTCCTATAATATTTATTATAATAGAAACATTTAAAAAATACAGCCCCTCATTTGACATTTTTTAAAAAATAGTAATACTTTATTTATAATATAATTATTGATTCTGCGGAGGAACGAAAATTTATGAACAAAGCGAACAAAAAGAGGATTAGAAGTGTTCGGAAACTCAAAAACAGTATATAAATTAAAATATGGCAAACAAAAGGCCCTGCCTTCGAAGCTGCTTGTGCGGCATCAAGGCGGGGCTTTTTGTTGTTATGTACCTAAAGCTGCTTTAGGGTAAAGGAAGTTTACATGAAGTATAGTATAACCGATGTGGCTAAAATTCTTGGGTTAACCCCCAGCGCCCTTCATTTTTATGAGAAGGAAAAACTGCTTGAGGTAGATAAGGACGAGCATAACCACCGTTTTTACCAGGTGGGGGATATTTTTCGCCTTCTTTCCTATACCAAATACCGATCCATGGGTTTTCCCATGAAGACCGTGGTAAAGCAATTCAGCGGCAAAGAAAACGATCATAGGCTGATTATCCAGCGTATGGAAAAACAACGGGAGGAGGCTTCAAAAAAAGCGGCCTACTACAATGAGTTAGCCGATTCCATTGACGGTCATATTACCAGCGTCGAACGCATAGAATCTCTTTTGGATGAATACGAATTTACCCAGTCCCCCCATACATTGTTTCTTTACGATGAAGAATGCGGGTGGATTTCCAAAGACCGCCGATCCCAGGGGATTGTGCAAAAATGGGTTAAAGCCATGCCCGCCACCCGGCTTGCAGTGATGCTGCATTCCGCAGAACCCATGAACGCCTGTTTTGGCTACGCCGTTACCCCCAGGAAGGCTAAGGCCCTCGCATTGCCCATGGACCTCAATGTGCAGGAATTACTTCCCGTGTCCTGTCTGCACACCATTATTGCTACTGATGACCGGTTTCCGGAAACTCCCCATATTGTATTCGAAAAAGCCCTGGACTATGCCCGTTCCCGGGGATTTACCCTGGCGGGAAAACCCTGGGGCTATATTCTGCTGGTGGAAGTTGCGCCGGAAGCCAGGCTAAAACCCTATGTTGAGCTCTGGGTCCCCATTCGGTAATACCGGTCTGCAAAAAAAATAAAAAAAACTTCAAAAAACACTTGCGCCTATAGCTGCTATATGAAATAGACTGAAATTTGGAGGAACGAAATGAAACATATTTCATCGAAAATTCTTGCGTTGGTCATGGCCCTGGGCATCCTGGGCTGCGTAACCGCCAGCAAGATCAGTTTTACCCCTGGTACCTACCAGGGAAGCGCTCCGGGATTCAACGGGGATGTAACTATGGAAGTTACCGTTGATTCAGGCCGTATTCTGGATGTCCGGGTGGTGTCCCAGAACGATACCCCGGAAATTTCCGGGCTTGCCTATCAGCGTATTCCCCAGGCCATTGTCGAAGGGCAGACCCTGGGCGTGGATACGGTTTCCGGGGCAACCTTCTCCAGCAAGGGGATTATTGAGGCGGCCACGGCGGCGCTGGCAAAATCCGGCGCCGACATTAAGGCCCTGCAAAACAGGAAACCTGTGGCCGCGGCAAAGCGGACCTCAAAGAGTGAAACCGCCGATGTGGTGGTTATCGGGGCCGGCGGCGCGGGACTCGCGGCGGCAATTACCGCCAGCCAGAACGGCGCAAAGGTCATTGTGCTGGAAAAGATGCCCCGTGCAGGCGGGAATACCATTATTTCCGGCGCAGCCTACAACACGGCGGACCCCGCCCGGCAGGCGTCAATTCCCATGAACGACGCCAACAGAACTGCTATCCAGCAATTGATCACAAGAGCGCCCCGTGACGCTTTTGAGAAAGAACTGCAGGAAACCATAACAAAACAGTTTGCCGATTTTAACGCCGCAAAGAAGACCAGCATCTTTGACAGCCCCGAGCTGCACATGCTCCAGACTTACAACGGCGGTGACTATTTGGGTAATCCCGAACTGATCAGAACACTGGCATCGGGAGCCCTTGGCGCCCTGGAATGGGAAATGAGCATGGGGATGAAATTTAACGATCATATCTTTACCGTGGCCGGCGGACTCTGGCCCCGTGCTCATCAACCCACCATGCCCCTGGGAACGGGGTACATTGATACGGATCTTAAATACATCGATGCCCATAAGGACCAGATCACCCTGCTGGTGGATACCAAAGCCACCGAGCTGATCGTACAGAATGGCAGGGTCACCGGGGTTAAGGCTGCGGGAGCCACGACGGACTATACCTTCACCGCTGCCAAGGGCGTAATCCTTGCCACCGGCGGTTTTGGGGCCAATAAGGAACTCCGGCAGAAGTATGGCGGGGCCCAATGGGGGGATATGACCGCTGCGGGAACCACCAATCACCCCGGCGCGACCGGGGACGGTCTGGTGATGGCGGAGGCCGTCGAGGCCAATTTGGTGGGAATGGAATATATCCAGTTTCTCCCCCTGGGTGACCCCGCTACGGGCAGCCTTTCCGGGAATATTGAGCAAGGCGTAGAGGACCGTTTCTTTGTTAACAAAGATGGGAACCGTTTTGTGGACGAAGGGGGCCGCCGGGACGAGATGACCAAGGCTCTCTTCGCACAGCGGGATGCCTTTATGTGGATTATCTGCGATAAACACAGCTATCCTACGCCCCAGGTTAAGAACAACTTCAACGAAACCATTGAAGAACTTATCCAGCAGAAAAGGGCCTTTGGCGCCAATACCATTGAAGAATTGGCCCAGCAGATCGGGGTTCCCCCGGCCAACCTGAAAGCTGCGGTTGATGAATTCAACGCCGGTGTTGATTCAGGCAAGGACCGGCTTGGCCGGACCCTCTGGAAGATCAAGATCGATACGCCCCCCTACTATGCGGGCGCCCGGATACCCACGGTGCACCATACCATGGGCGGTCTCCAGATCAATACCCAGGCACAGGTAATCAACAAGAGCGGCCAGGTGATCCCCGGCCTCTATGCGGCAGGTGAAGTAACCGGCGGCATCCACGGGTCTAACCGGCTCGGCGGCAACGCCCTAGCTGACATCCACGTGTTTGGCCGTATCGCCGGAGCCAGTGCGGCGGCGGGTAAGTAAAGGTTTAGTGCTCTGAAAAAATAAGTCCCCGCCTTCGAAGCCGCTTGCGCGGTATGAAGGCGGGGGCTTTGCTTGCATTTTTTGAGCAAGGGGATATACTTTTCTTATGAGCAACAAAAAGTGGCAGCGCCTGTCAAAAACCATAGGTACAGTGTTTGTTGATTTAGGGAAACTGGCATTTGGAAGCCTGATGTTGGGGTCTATCCTGAAAGACGAAATAGACCCTTTTCAGACCTTTATATTCGGGACCGGCATTGCGGTAATTGCGCTTGCGGTCGGTATTTGGTTTATTTCAATGAGTGAGGAGTAGCGTATGAAGGAAATGCTTATCATTTTTGGTATTATTGTGGTTCCCCTTTTTTTGATTGGGCTTTTTGCGGTCTATAAGGGACGCAAAGCGGAGCAAAAGGAACAGGCATTAGAGGCTGGTTTATACGGAAAATAAATAGGAGTTGTAATGAAGGGGAAGTTTCCCTTAAAGCCCCTGGATTTCGTGGTGATAGGTGCAGCCCTTGCATTAACCGCTTTTTCGGCCTTTATGATATATGCAAAACCGCAGAACACATATCAGGTGATGATTCAAAACAGTGATAAAGTCTGGGTATTTCCCCTGGATGCGGAGGAGACCCTTACGGCGCCGGGGCCCCTGGGTGATACGGTTATCGAGATCCGGGATCGCCGGGTCCGTGTCTTATCTTCGCCCTGCGATAATCAAACCTGTGTCGCTGCGGGGCACATTGATTCTAACGGACAATGGGTAGCATGTCTTCCCAATAATGTATTTGTAGCAATAGAAGGTAAAGATGATATCGATGGAATCCTCGACATTACAGCTTGGTGAAGCCCGGCGCATTACGGTCCGGCGAACAACGGCGCTTCTGGGGGCCCTTTGTCTGTTCCTTTCCACCATCGAATACATGATCCCCAAGCCGGTTCCCTTTATGCGGATCGGCATTGCGAATCTTCCCCTCATGCTTGCCCTGGATATTTTTCCACTGCCGGCTTTTGTGCTGTTGGTGGGCATAAAAATTTTGGGGCAGGCCCTGATCACTGGTACTTTGTTTTCGTATATCTTTCTTTTTTCTCTGGCCGGAACTACCCTTTCCGCGCTTTCCATGTATGGGCTGCGCCGGTGCTTCGGAGCGCGGCGGATCAGCTTTGTCGGTATTGGTACTGCGGGGGCATTGATCTCCAATCTTACCCAACTGGTTTTGGCGCGGCTTTTTATTTTCGGCAGAAGCGCCCGGTATATTGCGCCGCCTTTTTTGGCCATGGGGCTTGTCACCGGCATCGCCCTGGGGCTGTTCTGCGAATATTTTACTACACGGTCACAATGGTATGCGGCCCGTGCAAAGAGGCCCCTATGAGCGGTTTCAGACTGCGCCGGCAGGAATGGTATCAGCGGCTTTTTTCCAGCCGCGCCCTTTGTATCGCCGGGCTCTTGATCATGCCCGCCCTGTTTTTTAATTCCAACACGATTTTAAGGGTTACACAGTTTTTCTTTTTTTGGTTTCTGGCATGGCTTGCGGGGAAAAAAAACAATCCCCTGATCACCATTCTGGTTATTTTGGGCATTGTTGCCTTCAATCTTTTGATACCCTACGGCAGGGTCATAGTTTCCCTGGGAATATTCAGGATTACCTCCGGGGCGCTTTTGGCGGGCATCCACCGGGGAGTGACCCTGGAGGCGCTGATCATGCTTTCCCGTGTGACTATCCGGCAGGACCTGCGGCTCCCCGGTTCCTTCGGCGAATTGATGGGCGAGTCTTTCCGTATTTTTGCGCAGATTACGGAACGGAAATATATTATTGACAGAAAAAATATCGCCGCCGGTATTGACAAGCTGATGATCGAATTGAGTGAGATTCCTCAAGAAGCAGAAGCCGAAAAAAAACAAAAAAGTTTTGTGCAGCGAAACAGTTCTACTGCGGGCGGGATCATCATCCTTGTATTCGCAGTAATACTGTCATGGATTCCATTGGGCCTGCAGATTTTTAAATGAATAACCCCGCCTTGCGGCGGGGTTGGTTGATTAGCGCTTGTTCGGTTTCAGTGTGCCGGTAATTTTCAGGATGTTGTTATTGAAATCAAACTGCAAGGCGCCGGTGTAATAGAACAGGGAATCGGCAGCCGGGAAATCGTTGGTCTGCGCGCCGGTGGTGACACTTCCGATGGTGCCGCCCCTGGTACCCGCATTCCATATCTTGGCATAGTCCGGCTTGCCGCCGCTTAAAAAGTCTGCGTGTATCTGCTGGGGGCCGGCGCCCTGAATAAAGCCGATGACCCGCTGGACGCTCCGGCCGGGGGCGGCAATACCGTTCCGGTCAAAGGTGATCTGGCCTCTATTGTCGGTGATGATACCGTAGGCAGTGCCCCGGTGTACATATTGGATGGTGATGACTCCGCTGGCCGCCTTGGTGACGCTGAGGGAATCATCGGTCCGCAGCGAATCGGCGGCTACCGGGTAGAGGAGCAGGCTCCGCAGCCCGCCGGGGAAGGCGGCCTTGCCCAGTATATCGGTCTGGTAGTAGGTGAACATGGCGGTTGACCTCTGCTTTGAAGCGCCGGAAACGGCGTCAAAGGCATCGTTAGTCACCCCCACCAGCCGGTTACCGGAATAGGTCAGGTGATTCCCCGCAGTGACCCCGGTAACATTGTACTGGTAATCAATTTTCAGATCCTGAGCAGACACAAATGATCCAACCAGGACAACAAGCGCAAAAAAAATCACGGATTTTCGGATCATTTGCAACTCCTTCCTTACAAGAAAAGACATAAATACACCCAGGGTGTAATTATCTTGATTATATGTGGGGATAATATAATTTGCAAGAAAATCTTACAAAATTTCAAAATGTGTCATGTTAAGAAATTTTTCGGATATGGGGTAAGCGGATTGCTTGCTTAAGCGTATGTAAGGCGGTATCGCCATGTCTGCCGATCAATTTCTCTCTGCGAGGATCCACGATGAGGTCCAGGCCTTCTAGGGGGATGGCGCCGAGGAGCACTTCGTCCGCACCCGGCAGGACCACCGCGTCGCATATCAGCGAGCGATCCTTCCAGTGAACCTCTATCCCCTCGCTCATGCTGCTCATAACCGTTTCACCGTTGGCAACGGTTGATTCGTTCTTGCATCTGATTCTAAGCCCCAATTTGCCGCATAAATCTTCAGGGATAACCAGTGTCCACGCACCGGTATCCACCAGCGCCCGCACCGTTGTTTCATGGACATCTTCCTTCGTGATGAACCCATGCTCAAGACTCTCTACATCCCACGCATTTTTTAACGTGATATCCGCATATACACTTCCCATATTATCCTTCTCCATATGATTTATCTCCATGGTATACATTATACCACACCTATATAGGGCACTGAGTAGCGGTTTTGGATCGAAAAAGGGGATAAAAGATGAAAAAATTTTGCGAGACTTGTGTCGGACTTTAGTCCGCGAGAACCAACCGGGTTCTCGAACAAGTCCATTATCTGTTTTCCCATGGACAAAATAGTTTTTCTGCTAAATCAATGATGATGAAAAGGCAGAGCCCCAAAAGGCTGAGGGCCAGAATCGCCGCGTACATTTCCCCGTAGGCAATGCGTGTCCATGCGTCCATGATGAGATAGCCCAGGCCGGAATCGGTGGCGAAGGTTTCCGCCAGAAAGAGGACCGCCACTGCCGTGCCCAGGCTTACCCGGAGTCCCGTAAAAAGATTGGGCAGCACCGCGGGGATGATCACGTGGCGCATTACATCGATTTTGCCCGCCCCCAAAGACCGTACTGAATCAACCAATTCCTCCGGCGCCCGTTCCGCCGCGTCCCGGGCGCTCACCAAAATCTGGCTGAAGATGATGAAACCTACGAGAAAAATTTTCGACGCCTCCCCCAATCCCAGGACCAGCATGATGATGGGGAGAAAGGCCGCCTTTGGCAGCGGATGGAGGAGGTAGATCACCGGGGAAACGATGCGGTTAATTTTGGCGGACCGGCCCGCCGCGAGCCCCAGCGCCACGGCGGGGATAGAGCTCGTGACCAGGGCCCAGATTATCCGGGAAAGGCTTGCCCCAAGATGCCGCCCCAGTGTCCCCGCCGCGCCCATTTTGACCAAGGCCCGGACCACCACCACAGGGCCGGGGAGGAAGGGCCGGGCGACAAGGGCCGCAGTCAGCGCCCAAAGGCCGGTAAAGGCGATAAGGGTGATCAGTATGGCGGGGTATTTTTTCACGGCTGTATGCCCCCGGTTGCGGTGTTGCCGATGGCAGTGTTGGGACCGGTCCCCGGTGTTTTGAGTAGCTGCCGCAGTGAGGCGCATAGTTCCAGAAACTGCGGCATATTGCGAAAATTGCCGCCGTCAGCAGCAGGCCGGGGGATGTCCACGCAGGCGGCGATGGCGCCGGGGTTCTTCCCGGTCATCACGTAAGCCTTATCCGCCAGATAGACCGCTTCTTCAATGGAATGGGTCACGATGATGATGGTCAGGGGATTGCGGCGCCGAATCGACAGCAGGAAGTCCTGGACGTCTTCCCGGCTGAGGGCATCCAGGCTGGAAAAGGGTTCGTCCATCAGGAGCAGGTCCGGCTCCGCCGCAAGGGCGCGGACAATGGCGAGGCGCTGCTTCATGCCCCCGGAAAGCTGCCGGGGGTAGAGTTTGGCAAATCCGGCAAGGCCGAATTCCGCAAGCAGCGCCCCCGCCTGTTCCCGGCGGCGTATTTTGGGGACACCCGCGATGAGCAATGGCAGTTCCGCGTTTGCCGCAGCGGTTTTCCAGGGGAGAAGGCCGTAGTCCTGAAAGATCACGGCGGTGTTTTTCCGCACCCCGGTCAATAGCTGCCCGCAGATGCGGACTTCCCCGGCGCTGACCCGCCGCAGTCCCGCCACGGCGTGGATCAGGCTGGTCTTGCCGCAGCCCGAGGGGCCGATGATCGCCGAGACCTTGCCTTCTTCAAAGCGGGCGGTAATCCCCGCCAGGGCGGCTACTGTCTCCTTCCCCGGCAGGGAATAGGAAACGGCAAGGTCCCGGACTTCTACCACGTCTTTACCATGAGGCAGCGGCGGCGGCAATCCGCCCATCAATAAGGTCCTCCGCCTTGAGGTCCGCTTCGAGGAGGTTTCG
>BOAV01000015.1 GCA_026002045.1 Spirochaetia bacterium
CCCAAACTGCACATAACATACGCTATATGCAATACGGCCTGGTATGCCCCGCATCCTTGCGGGGTGGAAGAAAATTTCTTGAGTGTATAAAAAATCAGTGATAGTCGGTAAAAGGGTTGATATGTAGCGGAAGCATTAAATAACACTACATACAGCGTTTTATTTGCTGTTATAGCACTATCCATAGTGTTTGTTGATGAGAAAGGTTAATTTCAACCCTACTTCCGACTATTACCAAAAAATTATACTAAAAAAACTTTTTATAAAAAATTCTAGAAAATTCCCCCAAAATCTATTGATAAAATAATGGAATATAATTATACTGTATATATGAAGATTATTTGGGATGAAAATAAAAATCAGGAAAATATACAAAAGCATAAAATCTCATTTCAGGAAGCAGAAACGGTGTTTTATGATCCGAATGGTAAAATAATACACGATCCGGACCATTCTGATGAAGAAGACAGATTTATTATTTTGGGATTAAGTAAATTATTAAATTTATTGGTTGTATGTCATTGTTACAGAGAAAACGATGAAATTATAAGGATCATAACAGCCCGGAAGGCAACAAAAAATGAAACAAAAGGATATGGAGGAGAATAAAATGAGGAAAGAATACAATTTTATCGGTTCGGAGCCTAATCCGTATTTAAAAAAATTACGGAAACAAATTTCCATAAGGATTGATCTGGATACAATAAATTTCTTCAAGAAACAGGCTGAAGAAACAGGAATAGCATATCAAAATTTGATAAATTTATATTTATCGGATTGTGCTATGCATTTAAAAAAGATAAATATAAATTGGAAATAAAAAACAAAAGCACGCCCACCGTCCATCTCCCCCGCGCAGGCGGGTTCTTGGCGCTTCGTAGCTGGTTTTTACGGAGGTTTCCGTCTTTACCCAAAATAACCGCTTGAATGTTTCTTCTTTGCCATCTATAGTCTTTTTTCCCTCTCCCATATTGGTATTGTATCATATATTTTGTTATCGAACAACTCTAGTAAACTATTTAATATCAAACACGCTCCGCAGTTTAATCCCGTTGGGCTTCCCGCTGATGATCTTTACCTTCCTGGTCCCCGCGTCCATGTCGAAGTAATTGTCCGAAAGAACCAGGTCCTGGTTCCGGTTGAGGATTTCTACACTCTTGGCGTAAGCGTCGGCCTTGACCGTAATGGCGTCACCGTCAACTTTGTAACTCAAATGCGGGTCTGCCCAGTGAAAATATTTCGGCAGGGAGAAGATCACCGATCCCTCGGAAACCACCGCTGTGCCGTCCAACAGATGGTAACTCAGATACTGATCATCCAGGGCGATGTCCGGCACATCAACCTTGTCGAGCCATAGGGAGCTTAAGGCGGGTATTTTTACAGGAATACTTTTTTCCTTGATCACCTTGGCGTTCCTGTCCCGGATTTCCCACTTAACGATCAGCTTTTTTTCATCGAAGGTTTCGTTGGCCACTGAAAGGCGGAAGCTTTTTTCGATTGCGGCCTTTACCTGGGGCTGGTGGTTGGCATTGGGATTTTGGGTGAGAAGACCCTCCTCGTGGCAGGAAAGCATCACCGGCTGGAAGAAGCGTTTAGCAAAATAATGCAGGGCCTTCCAGCGGTGGAAATAGTCAACCGAAGCCCAGCTTGTTACGGGCCAGATGTCGTTGAGCTGCCAGTAGATGGCGCCCATGCAGCGGCCCCGGTTGCGGCGGAAATGCTCCACACCGTACTTGATCGCCTCCGCTTGCAGCAACTGGGATGCGTAAAGGAAGGTTTCAAAATCATTAGGGTACAGGTAGGTTTGATACATGTAGGTCATGATTTTGCCGTTGGCGGCGTTGTTCCGCTGGTGCCGCTCCATCACATAGGAAAAGACGTTCCGGTCCTCCGGCAGGGTAAAGGCTTCGATAGTTTTACTGCCGGGGAAGGACTGGAAACCAAATTCTGACAAGTAGCGGAAATAGTAGTTCCGGTAATCCGAGAAGGGCTTGTTCCCGTGCCACACGGTCCAGTAGTGGACATCCCCGCGGTCAGGATCGTTGGGCTTGTCAAAGCTGCCGCCTGATGAGGGGCTTGCGGGCCAGTAGAAAGTCTGTGGATCAAGCTCTTTCAAAATTTGTGGGAAGATGTATTCGTACATCTTGATGTAGTCGGCTTTCTGTTTGAGGGTACTGACCCACGTCATCTGATCGACAAACATTTCCATTTCATTGTTGCCGCACCAGAGCCCCAGCGAAGCGTGATGCCTGATCCGCTTGATATTTTCCGCAAGTTCCGCGCGGATATTCTGTTCAAACTCATCGGATAGTTCGTAGACCGCACAGGCAAACATAAAGTCGAGCCAGACTATCAACCCCAGCTCATCACAAATATCAAAAAAGAAATCGTTGGGATAGTAACCGCCGCCCCAGACCCGCAGGGCGTTGAAGTTCGCGGCGACGCACTGTTCCAGAAGTTTCCGGGTCCGCTTTTCCGTAACCCGGCTCAATATGTTATCTTCTGGGATATAATCGGCGCCCATGGCGAAAATCTGCACACCGTTTACCTCGTGGGCAAAACTTTCACCCCACTTGTCTTTTTGGATGTGCATGGTCATGGTGCGTAAACCGTAGCGCCGTTCCCAACTGTCAATTTCCCGGCCCCTGTAAAGCAGAATCACCTTTACTTTGTAGAGGGGCTGCGCGCCGTAACCATGGGGCCACCAAAGTTCCGGTTTAGTGATGGTAATTTTTTCAGGAGAATTTTCGTAGGTTTTTGAAACGCCCCTGGGATCGGTGACAATCACATTCCATGCAAGGCCCGGCTTGGGAGTTTCCTTGCCGGTGTCAATCTGGACACGGACATTAAGATCAACCGCATCTTTTTTGTGTTTCTGGGTGACATATACATTGTCAATACGGGCAGTATTAAAAGCTACGAGCTGAATGTCGCGCCAGATTCCCGCATCGGGGAGACGGGGACCCCAATCCCAGCCAAACATACAGTGGGCTTTGCGCAGATGGGGAAAGCCGTCAAGGGCGTCGGAGGAACCGTCGGCCCGTACTTTTTTGTAGGCCTCCCGTACAAATTTATTCGGGGAATGGAAAACGATCCGCAGGGTGTTATCCCCGGTTTTAAGCTGCTTCTTCACATCGAATTCCCAAATGCGGTGCATGTTCTCGGCCTTGCCGATAAGGGCTCCGTTGAGGTAAATATCCGCCAGGGTATCAAGGCCGTCACAGCGGAGCAGTACATGGTCGGAATTAACCAGACGCGGACCCACAGTAAAACTGTTTACATACTCAAAATCATTTTCCATGAGCTCAAAGGATTTGTCTTCGTTATCACGCCAGAAGGGATCTTCCATTTTCTTATTTGCCAACAAATCGCTGTAAACCGAACCGGGAACTCTTGCGGGAAGAAATGCGGCCTCGGTAATCTTCTTCATCTTCCAGTCATTATGGAGCTTTTGTACGATCATGATTTCCCCTTAACAATTTTTGTTATTGTATACCCTGATTCCAATTAAAGCAACAACCCCCGCTGCAACAGAAAAACCTTCGTTTGAAATAAAAAAAGGCCCTCCCAGAAGGAGAGCCTTTCCGTAAACTTTTTACCGCTTATTTTACTTTATCGGTATCTTTTAACATCCTGTCTAAAATGTGTCCACATTATAGACAGACTCTAATTACAATTCCAGTGATTGTGCGGCGGCCTTGTCCGCCGCATAGTCGGCGAATTCGGCAACTTTCATGGCGGGAAGCTGTTTCCCGTCACGCAGACGGATAGAAACCGTTCCCTCGCCGGCTTCCCTCTCGCCCACCACCAACATATAGGGAATCTTGCGGTTTTGACAATCCCGGATTTTTGCGTTGAGCCTGCCATCATCCAGTTCCGCAGTAACCCGCAGGTCCCGGGCCTTGAGTTCCGCCGCTACCTTCTTCGCGTAATCGTTAAAATTTTCTGTCACGGGAATTACGGCGATCTGCTCCGGCGCGATCCACACGGGGAAAGCGCCGCCGAAGTGTTCAATGAGCACCCCGAAGAAACGCTCCAATGATCCCAGCAAGGCCCGGTGCACCATATAGGGCCGCTTGTGCTGGCCGTCGGCGTCAACGTAGGTCATGTCGAAACGTTCCGGTTCGTTGAAGTCAAACTGTATCGTGGTCATCTGCCATTCACGGCCCAGGGCATCCTTTATTTTGAGGTCGATCTTGGGGCCGTAGAACGCGCCGCCCCCTTCGTCAATTTCGTACTCAAGCCCCTCGGCGGTTACGGCCTTTCGCAGTGATTCTAATGCCTGATCCCAGCGGCTCTGCTCGCCCACGGACTCCGCAGGTTTGGTTGCCAAATACGCCTTAATATCCTTAAAGCCGAAGATCTTCCATATCTTCAAACTGAAGCGCAGCACCTCCCGGATTTCGTCTTCGATCTGTTCAGGGGTGCAGAAGATATGCGCGTCGTCCTGGGTAAAGCCCCGGACACGGAGCAGGCCGTGGAGCACCCCGGAGCGCTCATACCGGTACACCGTGCCCAGCTCCGCCCAGCGTAGGGGCAGGTCGCGATAACTGCGGCCCGAGTTCTTGTAGATCATAATGTGGAAGGGACAGTTCATCGGTTTGATGATGTAATCCTGCTTGTCGATCTCCATGGGGGAATACATGTTCCCCTTGTAAAATCCCAGGTGGCCTGAGGTCTCCCAGAGCCAGGATTTGCCGATATGGGGGGTGTAGAGAATTTCATAACCGTTGCGGTAATGTTCCTTGCGCCAAAAATCTTCAATGGCAACCCGCATCCGGCCCCCGTTTGGGTGCCAGTAGATGAGCCCCGCCCCCGCTTCCTCGTGGATGGAATAGAGGTCCAGCTCCTTCCCCACCCGGCGGTGGTCCCGCTTTTCCACTTCATCAAGGAAGGTGAGGTAGGCCTTGAGGTCCTTAGGGTTTTCCCAGGCTGTCCCGTAGATCCGGGTGAGCATGGGCCGGTTCTCGTCCCCCCGCCAGTAGGCCCCAGCGATGCTCATCAGCTTAAAGCCTGCGGAATTGATCTCACGGGTGTTCGCCACATGGGGTCCCCGGCAGAGGTCATACCACTGAACTTTCCCGTCGGCGCTTTTCTGTTCATAAATGGTGATTTCTGCATCCGCCGGAAGCTCGTTGATCAATTCGGTCTTGAATTCCTCTGCGGCAAATCGTTTAAGCGCTTCTTCCCGGCTCACCACAACCCGCACAAAGTCTTCCCGGCTGTCGATGATCTTCTTCATCTCTGCCTCAATTTTGGGCAGGTCCTCGGCCACAATGGGTTTTGGCAGCAGGAAGTCATAATAGAAGCCATTCTCTATTGACGGACCGATGGCCACCTTGGTCCCCGGGAAAAGCCGGGTAACCGCTTCGGCCATGATGTGGCTTACGGAGTGACGGATAGCTGCAAGCTTGTCGTTTTTTGGATCGGATTTAGGATCGGACATTTTGGTACCCCTGTAATAGAACTGTGCGGGACGAACCGAAAAACGGTCCGCGGTACCACCCTGCTTTCGCCGCCCCATGACAGGGGACGCACTCATCATCCTTAACGCAGATTTACGGTTCGCCATACTGATTTCTGTTCCGGCGGACAGCTCGGGAGTGGTTTTCGGCAGTTCCTGGATAATCACGCTTGCAGCTCAGGAACCGAAGTTCCACGGCGCGGTCTCTCTAGGGTAAAAACCAAAGGTTTTTACCCATCCGGTATAAAACTTACTCGTCTCCGTCAAAGCCTTTTATTAAAGATGGCGCTTTTGGGGGGAATGGTCAAGGGCTTATCATCATTCTTTTTAAGATGATATCCTCAACATTTCTCCTGCCGTCAATCACCACCATAATCCAGACCGTTTTGTTTTCAATTTTATACATTATTTTCCAGTAATCGACAATTATTTCCCGGTATAGCAAATACCCGTATTTTCCAAGTTCCGGTACAACTCTCCCCCGTGTGGGTAAAACATCTAATTTTTTAACGGCCCCTTCAATCTTGTCCAAAATCTTTATTGCATAACTTTCATTGGTAAGGGCTATATAATCAATGATTTCATAAAGGTCTTCCCGCGCAGGGGCGGCCCATTTTATTTCGTATGTTTCCGTCATTTTTTTGCTTTAATTCTTTCCCGTAAATCAGAGAAAACAGCCTCGTTACCGTATACCTTTCCATCCTGAATTGCCTTTTCAGAAATTTGCATGAGTTTCATTATCCCCATCGCATCAATCATGTTTTGATATGATTCTACATCGAGCAAAACCCCCCGTGCTTCCCCGTGCTGGGTTACGATTATAGGATTTTTGCGATCATTGATATAATCCATCATATCGGCGGCATTTGTTTTTATATAAGAAATCGGCTTGATGTCTTCTTTCAAATTTATATTCATAGTACTTCTATGGTACTATTAACAGACTGAATTGTCAATAGAGATGAAAACATACCTTACTAAAATAATAATAAATTTTTCCCAAACCCCTTGACCCGGCGGGGAAAAAAGTATATCTTAAAAGTAGACTGAGACGGCGATTTAGATGGTTTTTACAACACCGACATACGACATCTATCGTTTAAGCACCTTCGTTTAGCAGCAACCGTCCTCAGGCCGCCTTCCGGGTTTTCTCACCTCCTTTTCCCGGGAGGTTTTTTTATGCCCATTATGGCTAATTTATGGATATAATATGGATATATCTGTATTGACTTTCTCAAAATACGGATATAATATAGATACAATATGGATAACCCAATAGAGAAGCTTAATGCGGATTTTGAAACAAACCAAAGGATACTCCGGCTTATTGCCCATATCGACCACTATAAAGGGGAGTGGAATATCGTCGAAAAACGGGAAAACCGGTATCTCAGGGAACTACGGATTATGGCGACCACCCAAAGCATCGGCTCATCGACCCGTATAGAAGGCGCTGTTATGGAGGATGATGAAATCCGGGAACTGCTCAAAAATATCAAAATCACCAAAATGGAGACCCGTGACGAACAGGAAGTTGCGGGATATTACGATGTCCTGGAATTGATCTACGAAAATTATGGGGGAATAAAACTATCGGAAAGTTATATAAAGCAGCTCCATCAGCTTTTGTTGAAGTATAGCGACAAAGATACCCGGCATCGGGGACAATATAAAAGCCTTTCCAACCAGGTAGCCGCAACCTATCCCGATGGAAGCCAGCGGATCATTTTTGCGACCACCGAACCCGCGCTGGTGGAGGGGGAAATGTATGAGCTTACCGCATGGACCAACCGCCGGTTTGAAGAACAAAATATCCATCCGCTGCTGGTTATCGCCTTTTTTATCTACGAATTTTTGAGCGTCTACCCTTTTCAGGACGGCAACGGTAGATTGTCCCGGCTGCTTACCACCTTATGCCTTTTGCAGCACGGGTATGGCTTTATCCAATATATCTCCTTCGAGAATCATATTGAGGCCCATAAAACAGAATACTATGAGGCGCTCATGGACGGACAGCGAAACCGGGGCACGGCGCAGGAACGGATTCATAGGTGGCTCATCTTTTTTCTGGAAAGCCTTAAAGCGCTGACCGAAAAGCTGGATCAAAAGTACCGTCTCTTTAAATCCAAAGGCGGCTATCTCAATGACCGGCAAATTCTGATTCGGGATTTTATTACCGCCCGGCAGCCGGTTAAATTCAGCGATCTGGCCCTCCATTTTCCCGATATACCGGAAGGGACGCTGAAAAAAGATTTACAGTATCTGCGGGATGAAAAAACCATAACCATGATAGGCCAGGGAAGGGGAAGTATCTATGTTACCGGTATTAGCGAAAATAGTTCAAAATCATTGACTATGGCGTATTAAATAAGTACCTTTTAGGGGTCTCTGTGCTTTATTTATTAATGGAGGTGATTCGTGCAAAATGTTACTCCGCCCAAAATTAAGGGGCTGATGAGTCCGGGGGGCCTTACCCTGATCGTGGCAGGAATCGTCCTGATTGCGCTCCTGGGAACCAGCGTTTATATCGTGGACCAGACCGAAGAAGCGGTGGTGACCCGGTTCGGCAGGTATGTCAAGACCGAAAGCCCCGGACTGCATTTCAAGCTTCCCTTCGGCATTGACCGGCAATATTCGGTGAATATTAAAACCGTGCAGACCGAGGAGTTCGGCTTCAACACCCTGCGAAGCGGGGTTTCTTCGACCTATGCCAACAACATCAAGGAATCGACCATGCTGACCGGGGACCTGAACATCGTGGACGTGGAATGGATCATCCAGTACCGGGTGGTGGACCCCAAGGCGTGGACCTTTAACGTACTGAATCCGGTTAATACCATCCATGACGTGTCCCGCTCGATCATCAACACTCTGGTGGGAGACCGGGCCATCATGGATATCATGGGGTCGGAGCGGAGCGCTATTCAGGTGGCGGGAAGGGAGATGATGAACGAGACTTTTCGAAGCTACGATCTGGGTATCGACGTGATCGCAGTGCAGCTGCAAAATATCGGCCCCCCGGCGGGGGTTCAGGCCGCCTTTGACGATGTGAACAAGGCTATCCAGGACATGAACCGGCTGGACAACGAGGGTCTGCAGGTGTACAACGAGGAAATTCCCAAGACCAAGGGCCAAGCGGCCCAGCAAATACAGATTGCCCAGGGCTATGCCACCGAGCGGGTCAACCGGGCAAACGGCGAGGCCGCCCGGTTCAACTCGGTGTATGAAGAATACCGCCGTTCGCCGGACATCACCCGGCAGCGGCTGTACTACGAGATGATGGAAGAAGCCTTTGCCGGGAGCGAAGAAGGAACCGTGATCATCGACCGGAACTTTGACAACTTCCTGCCCCTGCGGAACATCGGTCAGGGGGGCAGATAAATGAAGAAACTACTTACACCGGTTATTATCGTCCTGGTGGTGATCATCGGCATTGCCGTAGCCGGTCCCTTCTTTGTAATAGACGAAGGCGAGCAGGCGGTTATTGTCCAGTTTGGGCAGCTCACACGGGTGATCACCGATGCCGGGCTGCATTTAAAAGTACCCTTCATTGACGAGGTGGTCCGGTATCCCAAACGGATCATGTCTTGGGACGGCGAGCAGAAGAGTATGCCTACCCGTGAAAAACAGTACATCTGGGTGGACGTGATCGCCCGGTGGAAGATTTCCGATCCCAAAAAGTTCTACGAATCCATTCAAACCCTGAACGGGGCCTACTCCAGAATGGGGGGAATAATTGATTCCGAAGTGCGGACCGTGGTGGCGGAGAACTACCTGCGGGAATCGGTACGGAATTCCAACATCATCATGGAGCGGGAAAACACCCTGGAGAGTCTGGGTATTGGGGACGTTATTGACCCCAGCCTGATTACCATAGAGTCCGACTCCAGCTATGAGCCTGTCGCCCGGGGCAGACGGCAGTTGGCAGAGGAAATACTGGCCCGCTCCCGGAAGATGATGCCCGAATACGGCATTGAGCTTATTGACGTGGTAACCCGGCAGATACGCTATACCGATGATCTGACCCAGAGTGTGTACAGCCGTATGATCAAAGAACGGAACCAAATTGCCGAGACTTTCCGTTCCGCAGGGGAAGGCCGCAAGGCGAACTGGCTGGGCCGTATGGATAATGATCGGCGTTCCATCCTTTCGGAGGCTTACCGGACCGCGGAAACCATCCGGGGCGAAGCGGATGCGAAGGCTTCTACTATTTATGCCGATGCCTACGGTAAGGACCGGGCCTTTTTCGACTTTTGGCGGGCGGTGGAATCCTACCGGACCATCCTACCCAAGTTTGACAAGACCCTGTCCACGGATATGGAATATTTCCGGTATCTCTATTCGCCCACAGGCAGATAGGAGAGTACCTTGACTGAACGGATCATTCATTTTGAAGTTGAGGGGAAGGCCGCGCTGGGATTTGACACGGGGCTTTCCGCCCAGGCTTTTGCCCAGGCCAAGCTGGCCCAGTTCATTACCCAGGAAGGCTTAATCGTACATTCCGATGGGGAGATTGAACCATGGAAGCCCTCCGCCGTAATTGAGCGCCAGAGGTCTGATGGAACTCCAGGCATGGTGATCTGGGGCTCCGATTTTAAGGGCGAACGGTTCGACCTCCTCATCAAAGATGAATCGCGGCGGGACGAAGCGCTGGACGCCCTGCGCCTTTGGCTTGAAGTTTGGTCATCCGCAACAAGGCTCCCCCTCTGGCCTGCGGGGGCCCTGATTGACCTTGACGCAGGTAGAATCCTCTTTCCTCCGGACCGGCTTATCATGCGGAGCATCCAGGCGGAGGGTGAAGATGCCTGGCTTGACGGGGTGGAATCCCTGGTCAACACCGAGCTTCGCGCAAATGACGCGGTTTCATTTACCGCCGGGGCCATCCTCTACCGGATCATGTCGGGGACCCTGCCCTTCCCCAACCGGAATCATGACCTGCTTCATCAAGATATCAGGGAAGGGGTGTTCCTTCCTTTAGGGCTTGCCGCGCCGGGGCTGGACGAAAAAATAACCGCCCTGGTTGACCAGGCCATTGCCTTTTCAAAACACGCTCCCGCAGGGGGCCGCCCCGGTCTTGAAGAATTTCGGGAAGCCCTGGGGAAGCGCCACTCACGGGGGGTCGATTCCTTTTTCCGCACCCTGAATGAGGCGGAACAGGCAAAAATCGCGGAGGAGCGGGAACAGCTTCAAAAGAAAACAAACATTAGGGTTAATACCCGGCGTTTTGTGATCCGGAACGCCGCCATTATTACAGGAATCTTCATCGCGGTAGTTGCTGTGTCCGGGGTAATCGGCAGCATAAGAAAGAGCAATGCGGAGCTTCCCACCACTGCGGGTATGGCATCCGCCGAGGTGGTGCAGGCCTATTACGGCGCCTTCGGCGATCTGGATCATACCATGATGGACGCCTGCGTCACCAAGAAAGCCGGGAGGGGTGACATCGAAATGGTTACCAACCTCTACGTAATGAGCAGGGTCCGCCAGGCTTATGAATCCATAGGCACCACAGTAATCCCCGCCCAGAAATGGCTGGACGATGGCGCCCAACCCACAGAATCACAGATCTTCGGCGTATCGGATCTGAATATCAGAAAAATCCGCGGGGACGAAAGCGGCGATGAAATACATTACCGTACTTCATACATGCTCTGGATCCCCATGGGCGCCGACTCACCTGACGAGGCTGATCCCAACGATGTCCGGGCGGAAGCAGCGCCAATGCTGCCCAAGGGCTACCCCATTGCCGATGAACTCACCCTTATCCGCCACAGGGGAAATTGGCGGATAGCTGAAATTATCCGGGAAAATAATTAGATCAACAGCTTTTACAAGCTGCCCTCCAGCCACCCGTTAATCAGGTACCGCGAAACGGAGCCGTTGCCGGGGAGCTTGGGCAAATTATCACGGGTGAACCATTTGGCGTCTTCAATCTCAATGCCATCAGGATGGATTTCGCCGCTTGCGTAACGGGCGGTAAAGCCCAACATCAGGGAATTGGGGAAAGGCCAGGGCTGGGAGGCGATGTACTTGATATCCCTGACCTCAAGGCCCACCTCTTCCCGGATTTCCCGGGCAACGGTCGCTTCCAGACTTTCCCCTGCTTCGTTAAAACCCGCCACCAGGCTGTAAACTCCATCGGCAAATTTTTTATTGTGGGCCAGCAGGGCGCTTCCATCATTATCATTAATGATAATGGTAATCACCGCCGGGGATATCCGGGGGTATTCCCGCCTGCCGCAGGCCGGGCAGAACCGGGCCAGTTCATCCGGCGCATCGGTATTTTTTGTCCCACAAGAACCGCAGAATACCGAATCCTGCCGCCACTGGGCAACATGGTAAGCCCGGAGCATACGTCCAATAGGCCCCGTACCGTCAACGGTGGTTCCGGCGGTGAGCAAGGAAAGCCCCTGCCGCACCGGGACGGTCCGCCATCCTGCGGGAACAGGCGCATCCTTCCCCAGCGAAGCCCCCCGGATAGTTCCCGGGGCATCAACGGCGGGCATTTCAAAAGTATCAATGTCCTTAAAAGTTTGACGAAGGATTTCCGGGGGCATCCCATCGGCAATCGCCGTATCGGGAACATCATCACGCACCACAAGGGAACTCCCCTGAAAAAGATAGATCCCCCCACCGGTTTCAATATTCAAAACGAGCCTCCATTTGTTCCATATTATTATTTGCCAACTATCCTGTATAGATGTATATTTATACTATGAGTATCGGAAGTTATCTTGAAACCCTCCCCTTGAGCGAAATCGCAAAACACCCCGGCGGCCCCCCAAAAAATGCCTTCCCCTTTACGGGCTACCCCCGGCAGCATCCCTCGGAGAAGGACAAGCTTATCCTCATCTACGATGCCCTGGGGCTGAACCCCACGGTGCTGGAATTCCGTATTGAGGATGTGCTGTATGTGGAGGAGCTCCATTCGGCGGTTACCCAAAGCGGAGAAGGGATTCCCCTGGTAAAACTTTGGCTCCGCAAGGGCGCCCACGGGGTCATTCTGGAGCCCTTCGAGGTGGATGATCCGGTCAAATTTGCCGGCAAAACTCAGGAACTGCGGGATCGTTTTTCAAATATCCGCACCGCCAAAATGAATTCAGCCAAGTCCGCCGGTGTCTGAGAGCCGTTTTTTTGAAGCCGCAGACGGCGCCGATATTCGCTGCACCCTCTGCCCCCATCAATGCCGTATCACACCGGGCGGCCGGGGCGCTTGCGGGGTCAGGGAAAATCGAAACGGCGTTTTAGCCCTTCCCTATTACGGTTACATCACCGCCATTGCCCGTGACCCCATCGAAAAAAAGCCCTTTCGCCGTTTCCGCCCCGGCTCATCGATCCTTTCCCTAGGCTTCGCGGGCTGCAATCTTCACTGCCCCTTTTGCCAGAACTGGCGCATTTCCCAAATTGTCAACGGCAAGGCCGCGCCGGGCCGCTTCCTCAGCCCCAAGGAAGCGGCTGCCCTGGCAGTAGATGACCGTCAAATCGCTTACACCTATTCGGAGCCCCTGATCCATGCGGAGTACCTCATCGACTGCATGAAGCAGGCCCACGAGCGGGGAATCGCCAATGTGCTGGTGACCAACGGCTGCATCAGCGAGCAGGCGGCGGCGGAAATTCTCCCCCTGACGGATGCGGCCAATATCGACCTCAAATGTTTTTCAGAGGAAACCTACGCGAAGGTTCTCGGTGGGAATTTACCGGCGGTCCTGAATTTTATCCGCATGGCCCATAGCCTCGGCGTTCATGTGGAAATTACCACCCTGGTAATCCCCGGTCTCAACGACAGCGATGAAGAACTGGACAAGTGCGCCGCCTTTATCGCCGATCTGGCCCCAAAGGCAAAACTCCGAGGCGTTTCGGCTAAGGCCGAAACGCCTTGGCACCTTTCAGCCTATCACCCGGACTACCGCTGGAACGCGCCGCCAACTGACCCGGCCTTTTTGATTCGGGCTGCGGAACGGGCGCGGAAAAATCTGCGTTATGTGTATACGGGGAATATCGGGAGCGGTCGGTATTAATGCGGCTCCGCCGGCTTAGTTTGGTACCGGATTCGGCGTTGGGCGCCTGCGCTACCCCTTGAAGGGATTAACAATTTTTACGCCGCGAATAACCTGCCCGTCATTCAAATTATCATCATCAAGGGCATAAACGTTGGCATCGATGAAAATTTTATTTTCGTTCATGAAGCTCATCCCTTGTCCATTTTTGCCCGCCTGAATGGCCATGCGCTTCTTCCGCAAGTGCAAGGAATTTGTCCAATCCGTCTTTTATCGACGGATTCACCGTCTGCTCGACTAATCGCCTGACGAGCTGGTTAAGTGCAAGCGTTTGCTCATCAATCGCCAAGGTGATATTTCTCATAATGACTCTTTGCACACATAATAAGTGAACACATACTATTTATCAATGGGCCGTCCGTCTCCCCTATTTCAGAAACCTAACCAAAATCCCAAACACGCCGATCACCGCCAGGGCGGTAATAATATAAACCCAGATGGGGAGGGCCCCCTCAGGTTCCGTCTGCTTTTTCTTTACGGGGGAAGCGCCCTTGCCGGGGAATTTTTCCGGGGACAATCCCGGCGGGGTTTCCCCGGCGGAGTAACCGCAGATCGGGCAGCCGAAAGTAAAGGCCCCTTCCGTACCGGTAAAACCGCATTTGGGACAGCGGATGGAGGCGAAGAAGCGGCCGCATTTGGGACAGATTTTCGTATCCCGGTCAACCTCCGCGCCGCAGTTATCGCAGAAAAATCGGGGGGTTTCACTCATTAACTTTTGGCAGGTTGTGCCGCTTCGCTGGTTTTTGGTTTGCTGTCGGCGGCAGCGCCGGCCGGGGCAGGGGGGCTTCCCGCAGGTTTGTCTGCCGGTTTAGCCGCCGGTTCTCCACCGGAACTTTCAGCGGATGAGGGCTTTGTTGCGGATTTGGCGGGGCCTGCGACGGAGCCGCCCTTGCCCTTGTCGGTTACATAAAAACCGGAGCCCTTAAAAATAATGCCCGTACCGCCGTTAATCAGGCGGCGGACCTCTTTGCCGCATTCGGGGCAGGCCTTGAGGGGCGCATCACTCATACTCTGAAAGGCATCAAAGGTATGCCCGCAGCTTTTACATTCATATCCATAGGTCGGCATAGTGTAAATCCTTCCGGAAGAAAAGTTCTAATTTTGAGTAGAATATACCGAAAACAGGTCAAAAAGTAAAGCGATCTCATCGGAGTCCATTGGGGCGGTACGGATATTGAGAAATTGACCGTCCTGTACCGGCGGATAGGCGAAAAGGATCGGGAGCAGCGCCGCGCCCCCCCGCTCCGTGTCGGCCGCTCCGGAAGCAAGCCGGGCCATGGAAAAAAGGATGACCAGCGCCCGGGCCTGGCTGGGTGAAGGGGTTTTAATCCTAAGCCGGGCTTCGTAGCTTGCCGAATCGCTCTCCGCAGACAGAACCGGGTACAGGCCGATCAAAAGCTGCTCCGCGGGGATTTGCAGGGGAATATTCAGATCATTTAAAAAACGGTCCAGCGGGGCTGCGGGATTTTCCAGCCAGAGGGTCAGTGCCGCGCCCTGGCGGAATTGAGTGAAACCTTCGGGACCGGCTTTTCCCGGTAATGCGGCAAATGGATCAGGATTCACTCCCATAGCGACAAATGCCTGTCCGGCATTAAGGGCCACCGAAAGGCCGTCCTGATCAGAATACCAGTAGGATTTCCCCGTTGTTGACTTACGCTTCTTCCAGTCTTTACTGAATGTGAAGAAAAAACCCGCCCCGGCGCTGGGGTACTTCCCCCAAGCCACGGCCTGCACATTTCGGCCGCTTGCCGCAGGGTACACCGCCAGCGCCGCGTATCGGGTACGGTCAAGGATTTCCACGGCCTGCCCGCCGCTTATGCCCCCCAGCCCAATGCGGTTCAGTATGGGCCGCGCCTCGTCCACATCGGCAAACATATAGACCAGAGCGCCCGGCTCAAGGGGCAGGTATTCTACCCCCCAAAGAATCCGGCGACGGGGGCGGAACCCTGGGCGCAGTGGCGCAGGAACCCAGGATGAGGGCGGCCGACAGAAGAACCGCGAAACCAAGGGGGCGGCTCTTGCCCAGGTCAGGCTTTTTCAATCTTCACAAGCCAGGATTCAGCGGACTCAAGGTCCGTTCCTGCCTCTAAGGGACTCTGTCCCTCAACCACGCCCCACCTCACTTCCTGGGCCAAAGTTTCTGAGGCCACAAAGGGGGCAAAACTTTCCCAGGCGGTTTTGAGTTTATCCGAACCGGACAGATAGAGGATGATCCGGTCGGTGACGGCCAGGTCCTTTTCCTTGCGGAGGTTCTGCACCCCCCGGACAAGGTCCCGCACATCCCCCTCACGGGAGAGTTCCTCGGTAATTTCCGTATCAAGGCCGATGGTGAGAGTCCCCTCGTTGAGCACTTTGAGGTTGGCCTTTTCGATCCGCCTGACATCGAGTTTGTCGGCGGTAATGTCTACGGTGCGGCCCGCCACTTCAATCGCCAAAGTGGCGCCCTCAAGGAGCCCCTGAATTTCAGTCTGACTCAGGGCGGCAATCCGCTCGGCGGCGGCCTTCATGTCCTTGCCTAGCTCTTTTCCCAGAACGCGGAAGTTGGCCTTTACTTCGTACTCAACCAGGTCTTCCTCGTTATCCCGGAACAGCACATCCTTGACATTGAGTTCCTCCCGGATGATCTCCTCCATTTCGAGGAGCACCTTTTTTTCGTCCGGGTTGCGGGTGACCAGTTCCACCATCCGCAGGGGCTGGCGGACCTTGATGTTGTACTGGGAGCGGAGACTGCGGCCCATGCTCACCGCGTGCTGCACCGCCGCCATTTTAAACTCAAGCTCCCGGTCCCGCCGGTTTTCCTGGGGCAGGGGGAAGTCCACAAGATGCACCGATTCGCTCTCATCGGCGTTCCGCAGATTCTGCCAGATGGCGTCGGTGGTAAAGGGCATAAAGGGCGCCGCCACGGTGATCAGTTTTTTGAGCACGGCGTAGAGGGTACCGTAGGCTTCGAGCTTGTCGGTGTCATTCTCACTGCGCCAGAAACGGCGGCGGGAACGGCGGATATACCAGTTGTTGAGGAAGTCGATGAATTCCAGGATGGGGTCCACGGCGCGGGAAAGATCGTAGGCGTCCATGGCGGCCCCAACCTTTTCGACAAGGGCCTCCGCAACCGAGAGTATCCACTTGTCCAGGGGATTTGCCGGGTGCTCCGGCGCGCCCGTGGGGCTCACCTTGTCGATGTTGGCGTAGGTGACATAAAAACTGTAGGCGTTCCACATGGGCAGGATGATGCTCTTCATCACCTCCCGCACCCCGTCGTCGCTGTAGCGCAGGTCGTCGGCTTTTACCACCGCCGAATGAACCAGGAAGATCCGCAGGGTATCCGCGCCAAAGGTGTTCACCAGTTCCATGGGGTCCGTGTAGTTCCGCAGACTCTTACTCATCTTCTTGCCATCGCTTGCGAGCACGATGCCGCTCACCACGCAATTCTTGAAGGCCGGTTTTTTAAACAGCGCCGCCGCGAGGATCGTCAAGGTGTAAAACCAGCCCCGTGTCTGGTCCAATCCTTCGTTGATAAAATCCGCCGGGAAGTGGCTGTCAAAAAATTCCTTGTTCTCAAAGGGATAGTGATTCTGCCCGTAGGGCATGGCCCCGGATTCAAACCAGCAGTCCAGCACTTCCGGGATGCGGGTCATGGTTCCCCCGCACTCGCAGGGGATGGTGATCTTGTCCACAAAGTGTTTGTGCAGATCCGTGGCTTCAACGCCGGAAAGTTCCTTGAGTTCCGCTTTACTGCCAACGCAGATCGTTTTGCCGCAGTCCGGGCATTTCCAGATGGGGAGCGGGTTCCCCCAATAACGGTTCCGGCTGATCGCCCAGTCGCGGGCGCCCTCAAGCCATTTCCCGAAACGCCCGGTCTTGATATGCTCCGGTACCCAGTAGATCTGATTATTCGCGTCCAGCATATCCTGTTTGATCTTTTCAACATTGACAAACCAGGACCCCACCGCCCGGTAAATCAGGGGACTGCCGCAGCGCCAGCAATGGGGATAGGCGTGGAGGATCTGCTCCCGCTTGATCAGCTTCCCCTCGGCCTTGAGCCGGTCCATGATAGGCTTGTCCGCATCCTTGACGAAGAGGCCCTGGTAGTCAGACACCTCCGCAGTAAACCTGCACTCCGCATCAATAGGACAGACAACCGGAACCCCGGTGCCCTTGAGAACCCGTGCGTCATCCTCGCCAAAACCCGGCGCGGTATGCACGATGCCGGTCCCGTCCTCGGTGGACACAAAATCACCGGCATAGGTGCGGAAGGCGTTCTGCTCGGCGGCGTCTTTAAAGTAGGGGAACAGCGGTTCGTAGGTGACGCCGATAAGATCCGCTCCTTTCTTCCGCCAGAGAACCTTGTAATCCTCAGGTTTTTTATAGTAGGCCGAAAGCCGCGCCTCTGCCAGAATGTACCGGTCTTCGCCATCCTGCACCATCACATAGTCGATATCCGGCCCCAGGGTAAGGGCCAGGTTGGAGGGCAGGGTCCAGGGCGTGGTGGTCCATGCCAGCAGGTAAGTATGATCATCAAAGGTATCCGCAAGCGAGGCTGCCGAAGCATGGCTCCCCGGCGCCACCCCCTTCACCTTAAAGCGGAGGGTGATCGCCGGATCATGCACATCCTTGTAGCCCCCCAGGTTGAGTTCGTGGTTGGAAAGCACCGTGGCGCAGCGGGGGCAGTAGGGCAGGATGTAGTGGCCTTCGTAGAGCAGGCCCTTGTCCCAGAGGGTTTTCATCACCCACCAGATGGTCTCCATGTAGTCGCTGTCCATGGTCTTGTAGTCGTTATCGAAATCGACCCAGCGGCCCAGCCGGGTAATCACCTGCCGCCATTCCTTAACGTAGCGCTGCACCGAGGCCCGGCAGGCTTCGTTGAATTCCGCCACCCCGTACTTTTCGATATCGGTTTTCGAGTTGAGCCCCAGCTCCTTTTCGATAAGGTTCTCCACCGGCAGCCCGTGGCAGTCCCAGCCGAAACGGCGCTCCACCTTTTTGCCCTTCATGGCCTGGTAGCGGGGAATGATGTCCTTAATCGTATTGGGCACAAAATGCCCAAAGTGGGGCAGCCCCGTGGCAAAAGGAGGGCCGTCGTAAAAAACAAACTCCTCCTTATCATCCCGCTGTGAAACGGATTTCTCGAAAATATGATTCTTTTCCCAGAAGGCCAAAACCTCCTCTTCCAGTTTGGGAAAACTAACCCTGGGGTCCACCGCTTTATACACCGTCCGCTCCTGTGTGCAAATTTGCAATCATAGTATGCCATAAAGGGGGAGGGTGTTTCCAGTATATGCCCCAGCCCCACCCACAAACCGCTCGCGAGCCGGTGAGCGAGTTGACGTATATCAGGCAGCATGGCGTAGGCCCCCAATAAAGGCCGCAGAAACAAAAACGGCATCAGGCCGCCTGCAACCGTACTATTGAAAAATAACCCAAACAGTTGTATAGTATCATAGCAGGAGACTTTATGGATACGACACATCGTTTTGGCGGTCATTGGACTATTACCAAACTCAATATCCTATCCGATTATCTGAATTTTTATGTGACCGCATTAAAGGACCAGCCCTTTCATAAAATTTATATTGATGCTTTTGCAGGAACCGGTTCTATCAGCATTGGAAATATAAGTGAGATTATCCAGGGTTCTGCCAGGCTGGCATTAAATGCGATTAACAAATTTAACCGGTATATTTTTATAGAAAAGAATAAAAAATACGCGGCGGAACTTAATAATCTCGTTTCAGGGGATTACCAGAATATTTCCGATATAATCCAGGTTATCAATAATGATTGCAATGATGTTTTGAAAGATATAAGCGAAAAAACTGATTGGGTAAAGAATAGGGCGGTATTATTTTTAGACCCCTACTCAACAGAGCTCAGGTGGGAAACCCTGGAAATAATTGCAAAAACAAAGGCAATAGATGTCTGGTATTTATTCCCCCTGAGCGCCGCAAACAGGATGCTGAAAAAAGATGGAAATATAGACCTATCGTGGAAGGCAAGATTAAATACAATCTTTGGGGATACTGGCTGGGAACAGAAATTTTACAAAACGAATCCGCAGCAGAATTTATTTGACAATGAATATGAAAACATTATTAAGGATGCAAATATTGCCACCATAAAAGAATATATTTACGGCAGGTTAAAAACGATATTTCCCGGTGTGTCTGATAATCCGCGTGTTTTATATAATTCTAAGAACAGCCCATTGTTCTTATTCTGTTTTGCCGTTGCCAACAAAAATCCCAAAGCAATAGGGCTGGCTATGAAAGTTGCCAATCATATACTAACAAGGGACGTTTCAAAATGAAAAAAACAAAAAATCAAATTACCCGGAAAACCCTGCTCTACAAAACCGGCGTCGAATACGGCGATTGGACTATTAACCACGTTCAGGGCTGTTCGCACGGGTGCCTCTACCCCTGTTATGCCTTTTTGATGGCAAAGCGGTTTGGCAAAGTTCATGAGTATACCGATTGGATAAAACCCTGTATCGTTTCAAATGCGCTGGAACTCCTTGATAAGGAAATACCAAAATATAAGGATAAAATAGAATCGGTTCATCTCTGTTTCTCAACCGACCCTTTTATGTATCTTTATGATGATATAAAAGACATGAGTCTGAAAATAATACAGAAGCTGAATGATAACAACATCAGGTGTACAGTTCTGTCAAAAGGCATACTCCCTGTTGAATTAAGTGATCTGCATAAACGGAATGAATACGGCATTACCCTTATTTCCCTGGATGAAAAATTCAGAAAAAAAACAGAGCCCTTTGCATCTCCTTATGATGCCAGGATTTCGAGCTTGTTGCAATTACACCAAAAGGGCTGTAAAACCTGGGTTAGCATTGAGCCGTATCCCACGCCCAATATTATCGAACAGGATTTTGATGCCATTTTGTCCAAGGTTGCATTTGTTGATAAAATCATATTTGGACGGATGAATTATAATTCACAGGTAACGCAGTATTATGACTATAAGGAGTATTATAATGAATTGAGCCAAAGGGTGATTGACTTTTGTGAGGATCGGGGGATAGAATATCACATAAAGGATGGGACGATTACGGAGAGGGAGAGGAAAAGGGCGTGAGGGTATAGGTCAGTATGTGCAATAATTGTTTTTAGAAGAAGGAGAAATATGTTAATAAAAAACTCGAGGGCAGCGGAATATTTTTTCCCAAACACTTCTCTGGAATACGTCTATTTTGAATCCATTGCTAACTCCTTGGATGCGAACGCGACAGAAATTGATATTGCCATAGACATAGAAAGTTATTCAAAACATGAAACTTTAAAAATTACGATAAGTGATAATGGTGATGGTTTCAATGAGAAAAATTTTGAGAAATTCTGCCATGTTTTAGATGCAGATGATAGTCAGCATAAAGGTATCGGGCGATTGGTTTTTATTAGTTATTTTAAAAATATAAAAGTGAATAGTTATTATGGCAATAACCATAGAACTTTTATATTTAATGATGATTTTGATAGAGATAGCAAAAAAGATAAAAACACTAATGCCAATCAACGCACAACACTTGAATTTTTTGGATATAAAAAAGGAAGTATTAAAACTTATGATTATCTTATTCCCGCCACTATTAAAACAAGCGTCATAGAACATTTCCTGCCACGATTATACGACATGAAATTGAAAGATAATCCCCTGCAAGTAAAAGTGAGTTTGACCACACAGAGCGAAAACACCGCACTAGGATTTGTCAATTCTACAGAAATATTCAATGTAAAGGACTTACCTATACTGAAGAATAAAACGATTCAGGATGCTACAAGGCTTTTTGGTAATTTTAAATTAATGTATTCTGTTGAGCAAGTATACACGGAACAAAAAGTAATCAGTGCGATTTGTGCTGACGGCAGAACGATACCAATGGATATTATATCGAATAGAGATTTTCCTTATGGGTATAAAATGGTATTTATTCTATATTCAGATTCTTTCAATGGAAAAACCAATAACAGTCGCGATGGCATAATCTTAGATGAATTATCATCAAAGCATGTGCGCAAGGTGTTCATTCAATTGGTTTCAGAAGTTATTCGGGAAGAAATCCCTGAAATCGTAGGTCAAAACGAACAGGTCAAACAAAAATTACAAACCAACTATCCTCATCTGCAAGGTTTTATTGATGATGATGCAGTTGGACTTGTTGATAAGGATAATATAATAAATGACGCACAATCAAAATATTTTAATGCACAAAAGGAATTGCTGGAAGCAACAGAATTAAGTGATGTGCAATATTCAAAATCGTTAGAGTTTTCATCTCGTGTTTTGACTGAATATATATTATACAGAGAAAAAATAATTACAAAACTAAAGGGAATGACTGTAAAAAATAATGAAAAGGAAATTCACAATTTGATTGTTCCAAAAAATAAAAATTATTATAGTAATGGCGATATAAGTGATATTTATCAAAATAATGCGTGGATATTAGATGATAAATATATGACATATAGTGTTGTTCTTAGCGATAAGCAAATTGAGGAAATTTATTCTGTCATAGGTATTAAGGGGTCACATCAATATAACGAAATAGAAAATGGTAAACCTGACGTTACTATCATATTTTCAGATACCCCAGAATCCTCAGACAAAGTGGATGTTGTTATCGTTGAGTTTAAAAAATTAGGGCTACCGTTAGCAAAAAAAGAAGAATTGGTTAGTCAATTGAAACAACGTGCACGTCGTCTCATTGAATATTACCCTGATAAAATTCAAAGAATATGGTTTTATGGCATTGCTGATTTTGATGAAGAATTCCGAATATCATTACTTGAAGAAGGGTTTGTTAAGTTATTTTCACATGGTGAAATATTATACAAAAAACAGCCTATCGTAATCAATCATATGACAGAGGAAACAAGACTTGCGGATTTTTTTATCCTTTCATACAAGACTATGCTTGAAGATGCAGGATCAAGGAATACAACATTTTTACGAATATTGAAAGAAAGCATTAAGAAATCAATAAAAATTCTTAATAAGGCTCCGATGGCCCCCTAAGCCTCACCTCGAAGGATAGATAATCTATACCCCGCCAATCATCCTAATCGCCTTGCCTTCCCCTTCCTCAATTGATTTTTCTACCGCCTTTTTTGCCAATTCCAAAAGCTGGCCGGATTCTTTGCGAAAGGAGAAACTTTTTTCGATTAATAAGGCGATCTTCTGCTGTAGCTTGTAGTCAATGATCGGAATTACGACCTGTTTAATTTCCTCAATACGCCAGTGTAAAATAATTGAACCTCCGGCGTCACGTTCAGCCTGTTTCCGGACAATCTGAGAATTCAGTACTAAGGTCAAGTATTCGGGTAAAACTTTTTTCTTGTCCTTTACCGTAAGGTGTAATAAAGCACCGCAAGTTACCGCCTGAATATCTTCACGGACCATATAGGCAGTCCCTACGCTGCCATCTTTTGAAAACAGAATTGTTTTTTTCCTGGGGTATAAGGACTTTATTAATTTATCATTTTCCTTACAAAATTTTTCAGATAAATGAATCTCAGGGGGTGTAATCTCAAATTGATTATAATCTGCAACACGCAGGAATGGAATTCCTGTATCTGAATAAAAGTCTGAACCTGGCTCTATAGATTTTTTTATTTTGACTAAATCATCCAACGAGGCATAATTCCCTTTCATTGCCTTGTTCATAATCTCTTCATATTTAGGTTGGTAATATTCTGCATCCAATCTTCCAGTTTCCAGAAATGATTTTCCAAATGATTTTATATTAACATTTTTTATAGAAGAACCAAAATCTGATAAACCTATTTCTTGCAAAAGCATTTCTTCGGCTTGGTGATAGAGTTTTTGCGATTGTTCTATTAATTCTTTTGCAGATTGAATTTTCTGTGAAATTTGTTTGTCAAAACTTTTAGAAAAATTAGGAATATATAATTGATCCATATCTTCTAAAATCAACCCCATCTGTACTGCCCCTCTGACAAATTTTTGAATTTGATTTTGGCCATATTTACAATTTAAGAACATCGCAAGTAACTCACTTGACACGTTACTTTTTGGGCGCAAAATTGCTAATTTGCAACTGCAAGTCGCTTTATTATGTGTGCTTACAAGTGATAATTTCCCGATGGTTCCGACAATAGACAACAGAATATCACCATATTTTAAATGGGATCTCTGTAAAACAGGCTTATTGTATATATTTTCATCAATACAAACAGGGTTTGAATTTTCTATAAAAAAACTATGAACATCTTGACCTCTATAATAAGGGATTCCAACATCAATAAATTCATCACTTATTGACATATGGTTTCCATCAGAAATATGTACAAAATCAGTTAAACTTCGCCCTTCTTTTTTCTCTATAAAGGCAAGTATCTTTAGGTTTTCTTTCCTGTAAAATTCGCTGTCTATCCTTTTTGTTCTTTCTAATTCACTCAGGCCTACTTCGCTTACTTCCAGCCCTTCCAACAATGCCTTGTATTTGGCTTCATTGAAAGGGCTTCCTAAAAAAAACTTAGCTTCTCTTTTTTGGCAAACTCAATAAAAGCCTCGGCGATGCCGTCTTTGGTAAATCCGTCATGATTAAAAAGATCGTGCTTTACGATAAAATGACCATGACTGTCCAGTACATAATCATTCGGATGATGGGCGTCACCGTAAGCCGGGGCTGGCTCTGCGGCCATATCGCGATCAACTGGAACAGAACGTTTTTGCTTTTTGGGCTCCGGCAAGGCGATATCCTTATAACGCATATAGATTTTTTCGCCGCTGGAATCTTTGCTTGGTTCCCGCATGGTGGCAAAAAAGATGTTATAGTCTTCTTTTTTTGGGCATAGTTTGTCATCCCATTTTTGTACGAAAAGTACACTGGTTTTGGTTCCGGTATGGGGCTTAAACACATTTCCGTGGATGCCGACAACAGCCAGAATACGGCAGCGTTCCACGATAAACTCACGGATGGCCTTGTCGCTGGAATTATTAAACCGGCCCTGGGGCAATACGATAGCCATACGCCCGCCGGGCTTAAGGTAGCTGAGGTTCCGCTCAATAAACAGAATATCCCGGCTCATCTTTGACTGCTGCTTTCCTGCGGCATTACGGGCAATTGCGTTGTGGTTCGCAAGGATCACATCATCGGTAATATCTCCGGCGAAGGGCGGATTGGCCATCAGGATGTCAAACTTAAAGGCGCTGTTATCATCGGGCCGGACACGGAGTTTTTCAAGTTTGGCAAAGCCCTCATTATAGATACTTAGCCAGGAGCGATCTCGGGTGGTCTCATCCCAACGGGTATAGTCGAGGGTGTTAAGAAGCAGCACATTACTGTGACCATCACCGGCGATGATATTGAGCATACGGCCAACCCTGATAGAACGGCGGTCAAAGTCGATGGCGAATATTTTATCGCGGACATAATTGGTCTCCCGTTTTGTGCGGGAAGAATTGGTAAATAAATTCGATTTATTGGGATTTATATTGCCCCAAACATACATCACCGTGTGCATGGGAAATCCGCAGCTTCCGGCCGCAGTATCGATCATGCTTTCGGTTTCTTTTGGATTGAGCATCCGCACACACATGTCAATGACATAACGGGGCGTAAAGTATTGCCCCTTACTGCCCTTTTGTTCGGTGGTGACCAGGTATTCAAAGGCATCGTCCACCACTTCAAGGTTTGAATTAAAGAGCTTGACATCCTGCAAATAGGATACGCAGGTCTTTAATTGGGTAGGGGTTAGATCAAATTTATCATCGTCGGGGAATATACCGTTCCATTCTTTACGGGCGGTTTCAAAAAGCGTATTGATCCGTTTAGCGGTTTCTGTTTCAGTTCCGGTGTTTCTGAACTGAAGCGGACGAAAATTATCATCATCAATATTTTCGAGTTTTATCTTATTCCGCAGTAATACTGCCATATTGTCGGCATCATCACCGCTCATATATTCATCATAGAGCTTGGTAAACAAGAGCTTGAAAATTTCTTCAAAACTGTCCACCCCCGAATTCGCCAGTACGATATCCTCAAATTCCAGGATAACATCCTTGAGGGATTTTTCCTGGAGTTTGTCATTCAGAAAGAGAGATTTAATGGTATAACGTACATTCAGAACATCGGTAAGGGTTTGGTCGGCGGATGGCAGATAGGACAATTTTTCAAGATAGGTAGTCTTTTTCTTTGGGTCCTCCTGCTTGAAAAAGTATTCAATTGAATTGCCGTCTGTCCACACGCCGATGGAAGCGCCCGCAAATTTGCAGTAAGATTCCAGCTGGGTTCGGCCTTCTTTTGCCGTGGGGTTATCCGGGCTTTTTAGTTCGACGATAATATAAGGCTGATTTATCCGCTCCTGCTCAAAAATGACAATGTCCGCCCGTTTCGAGCTTGATCCCATCTTTACTTCACTTTGTATATCGAAATTGGAAGGATCATAACCGTATTCATTTATTAATTTTGCCAGATAGAGCTGCCGCACTATTTCTTCGGGGGTAAGCTTGATTTCCTTTTTACGAATCAGACAGGTGACATAATAAGCCGGTTTGCCCTTAACATCCCTGGTAATGATCCTGTTAATAAGGTCTTGTTTGCTCTTTTGACTGAATTGGGTGAGCTTGTATTCAGTGGAATCTAAAATCTCGCTTAACTGCATCGTTATTCCTTTCAAAATGACGATATCACAAGGGCAAATTTTATACAAGTTGACAACTTCCCTGTCCCCTCCTACACTAAACCCATGGACCTCCTCCTCTCCATCCAGCCCTAATCGCCCGGCGTATCACCAGCGGAAAAAAGAAATACGAATACCGCAGGACCATCTTTAAGCAGAAAGTCAATTACATATATCTGTACTCTTCTGCGCCCGTAAAAAAAATCGTGTGCCGTTGGAAGTATGCGGGGCATCTTGCGGGCAGTATTGATGAAATCTGGGGAAAAACAGCGAAGCTCTCCGCCGCGTCTGAGGCCGGATACCGGGATTATTTTACGGGGAAAAAAATCGCCTATGCGATACGGATCGAGGATTTGGTGGTTTTTGAGCCGCCCCTGGATCCATATAAAAATGATCCCGCCTTTCGTCCGCCGCAATCATTCATGTACATTAAAGACAGGGGCGCTTTTTCTTTCCTGCGTAATGCCTCATTATAAAATTCTAACCATAGTTAGAAATCCTCAAGGGCAGAGGGAATGGCAGCATGGCGTAGGCCCAATAACTGTTTACACCCCATCGGCAAGTTCAAAAGAAAGCGGCAGGGGCAGCAGGCTTTGCAAAAACGGATTTCCCCGGATAATAGGCGATACCAAAGGCGCCGTAAAGGAAAAGAAAAACTCCATGGCTTCCGGATGACTTAGGGTTGCCGCCGGGCCGGCATTGGTTTTTGAAACCGAAGGACTGCCGCGGGATACGGCGATACAGAGGGTTTCCTGCCCTTCAATCCGTACCGTCCAGGAACCGTCGGGAACATTTTGATCCCGGCATTTAAGTTTGAGCAGGGCGCTTAAAAAACGGGGATAGTCAAATATATTGAAACTGTAGGCGGAACGGAATTGGCCTTCCTCGGCAAAGCGGGACAGGGCGGCCAGTTTGTCTGTTTCATGGGGCTGGGCCATAACGCTTACCCGGTCCCGGTCATTGGTTTTACCTTGCAAATCCAAAAGCAGACCGATGACCTCGGCCGAGCGGGAATTATCAATCAAATTGATTTCACCAACCTCACCGGGTTCGGGATAATAAACAAGATAACCAAAGAAGGCCTCCCCCTTCAGCACCGCATAGATCCGGCCATTCCAAGACGAGAGGATATCAAAAAACTTTTCCCACCGCCGTTCCACCCGGGCGGTTTTGGCTTCGTGGAGACGGTACATTTCATCCAGCAGGCCCGTGTCCCCGGCACTAATGGGCCGCAGGGAGAAACCGGAAACAAAATCCCGCCCCAGTATATGGCGGATATTGGCCTTCCGGCACTCAAAGACGGGCTGGGTCCCGGCGGAGGTATAGCCGAAATACTCATAGCGCTGTCGCTGTCCGCCGAGACAGCTGAATACGATGCCGTCCCGGCGCATATCTTCCAAAGCGAGGCCCATAAGGGTCCGCATATAACCCCGTGACCGGGCATAGGGGTGCACCGAAACCATACCGATGCCCCGCCCCGGCAGGGTATCGTCGCAAATATGCAGGCTCAGGGGATAGGCGCCGATAGCAGCCCTGATTTTGCCTTCTTCCCTGGCAAGGTAATGGATGCCCTCGGGAAAATATTCCCGCCTGTAAAGTTTGGGGAGCATGGCAGGAAAATCATGGGGGCTCCGGGAGGCGCTGAACACATAATTGCCAAAATCAATTACCTCATCGTAATCTGCGGGGCTTGCCTTGACGTATTGGATGGACGACATAAGGATCTCCTGCCATAAGTATGCTGCCATTCCCGGATTTGTGTCAAAGGTTCGGGTAGACACCCCCCCGCCTTGTCGGCTAGTATAAATCTGTCCCGCAGCCAGGAACCATGCGAGGAGACGCCGCCTAACTCCGCCAGGGCCGGAAGGATGCAACGGTAAGCGGTCGGCTTCTGCGCCGTGGCCTCCCTGGCTGTGGGGCTCTTCTTTTTTTCACCCCCTTTCGCTATACTCTAACCCATGGCAGATGAAGCAATTACCGCCCCAAAATACGAAGTAACCGCCACCCGGCGGCGGCCCAAGACCTTCGATGAATTGGCGGGGCAGGAATTTGTGGTTTCCACCCTGAAAAATTCCCTGGAAAGCGGCCAGATTGCCCATGCCTACCTTTTTTCCGGACCCCGGGGCTGCGGCAAGACCAGCGCCGCCCGGATTCTGGCCCGGGCGCTGAACTGCGAAAAGGGGCCCACCGCGACGCCCTGCGGGGTCTGTTCCAACTGCCGGGAGATCAGCCAGGGGTCCAGTATGGACGTTATCGAAATCGACGGGGCCTCCAATAACGGCGTAGAAGCGGTCCGGCAGATCAAGGAGGAGGTTCGTTTTCCCCCAAACTCAGGGAAGTACAAGGTCTACATCATTGACGAAGTCCACATGCTCTCCAACAGCGCCTTTAACGCCCTGCTTAAAACCATCGAGGAACCGCCCCCTACATCGTGTTCATTTTTGCCACCACGGAAATGCAGAAGGTGCCGGCCACCATCAAGAGCCGCTGCCAGCAGTTCGCTTTCCGGCTCATCCCCATCGAAACCATTCAGGGGATTCTGAAAAACATCTGCGCGGAGATGAAAATCGAGGCCGAAGATGAGGCACTGTTCTGGATCGCCCGTGAATCCACCGGGAGCCTCCGGGACGCATTTACCCTTTTCGATCAGGTGGTGTCCTTTTCTGCCGGGCATATCGGCGCCCGGCTTATCCGGGAAAAACTGGGCCTGGTGGGGCTGGAAAAGCTCAACGGCCTTGCGGAAGCTTGCGCCGCCAACGACACCCCCCAATGCTTCGCCTTGATCGACGAGATCCTCGGCTCCGGTGTCGCCATCGAACAGTTCATCATCGATATGGCGGGGTTCTACCGGAGCCTGCTGCTTTTGAAAAATGGGGTCACCCGTGAATCCCTTTTGGGCTACAAGCCGGAACGGTTTTCCGCAAAGGCCCTGGAAAGCCTGGATTCCATCCGGCTGGAACAGGCCCTGGAACTGCTTTTGAACTGTTACCGGGATATCCGCTATTCGGTGTCCCCCCGGTTTGAGCTGGAAACGGCGATCTCCAAACTTTCCTGGCTGAGCCGCTGGGTCTCGCCGCCGGAACTGCGGGCCGCAGTGGACGCCGCCCGCAACGCTTTAGGTGGTAATGTCTCCGGCAGACAGGGCGGGCTAGACCGCCCTTTAGCCGGAGGGCTCCCGAGCGGGCCCCGTGAGCCCGGAGGCACCGCGTCATCCCTGACCGAGGAATTCAAGCGCCGCATGGCGGAACGGGAGTCGGAGACGGCTGTTGTCAAAGCCCCATCTGTGAACGGGGATGTCGAGAATGACGAGGATGTGCCCGTCTGGCGCACCCTGTCAAAGAGCTTTGAGGAAAGTATCGCGGAGAAGAAGGCGGCAGGCAGCGGTGGGGCCGTTGAACCGCCCGCCCCTGAACCGCCGCCGGACTATCGGATCGAACGGGTTCTCCGCTTATTTCGGGGGACCATAGTCAAATGAGTTTTTCAAACTTGAGTTTTTCAAACTCTTGGAGTAAATCATGAACATTAATCCTTTTGACATTTTGAAAAACGCCCAGAAGATACAGGAACAAATGGGGGCTTTTCAGGAGAAGCTCGATGGTATCAGCGTCACCGGTTCCGCCGGGGGCGGTATGGTGGAGATTGACCTCAACGGCAAGATGGAAGTCCTTGCCGTCCGCATTGCCCCGGAGACGATAGATCCCAATGAGGCGGAGATGCTTCAGGACCTGATCACCGCCGCCTTTACCGACGGCATGGGAAAAATTCGGGAGCGGATAAGCCAGGAAATGGGCGCCCTTACCGGCGGCATGGGTATGCCCGGTATGCCGCCAGGATTTCCCGGCGGCGGTTTTCCCGGCAGCATTACGGGGCTGTCGTGAGCCTCAATGCCCTGGACCGGCTGGTGGCGCTTCTTTCAAAACTGCCGGGGGTGGGCAAAAAAAGCGCAGGCCGCATGGCCTATCACATTCTGGACGCCGATCCCAGTTACGCAGGAATGCTGGCGGCAGAGTTGGCGGGGCTTCACCAGGCGATCCGCCGCTGTTCCCTGTGCGGCAGTTTTACCGAGTCTGACCCCTGCCCCATCTGCGCCGATCCCGGCAGGGATCACTCAATCATCTGCGTGGTTGAACGGGCCCAGGATGTGCGGGTCATCGAAGAATCAAAGGAATTCCGGGGGATCTTCCATGTGCTGGGCGGCCTTATCGCTCCCCTGGAGGGAATCAGCCCCGGTAACCTGACCATTGGCCAACTGATGAACCGGGTCCGCAAAGATAGCGTCCGGGAGGTGATCCTCGCCATGAACCCTACCATCGAAGGGGACACCACCGCCCTCTATCTGCAAAAGGTCCTCAAAGAATTTAACATCGAAGTAACCCGCCTTGCTTCGGGGCTTCCCGTGGGCGGCGACCTGGAATACGCCGACCGCCTCACCCTGTCCCGGAGCTTCCGGGGGAGAATACGGGTGTAAGGAGAAAGGCAAGTTTCACCCCGCTGTCATTGCCGGGGGCGGGTTTTTATGTTAAAAAATTATCTATATTTCTTTTTCCGTGTAAAATCCGATAAACCCTGATCGTACTGCCGGTTTTGAGAATTTTATAAAATACCAGATATTCCTGAATGATCATCCTGCGATAGTTTTTGTTTCCTTCATATTCAACATACATATAGGGATTTTGTGCGAGACCATCAAATCCCTGTTCCAGGGCATCAATGAAGCGGCCTACTGTGCCGGGATAAAATTGGGACAAATAACGACAAATATCCTCAATATCCGCCACTGCCCGCTTTAAGAGTTTTATTTCATAGATCACGATATTTTTTTCTTAAGCGGCGGAATACATCCTTATAATCCTGCCAATCGGCATCGGGAGAGACCGCCTCTTTTTCCGCCTCATCAAGTTTCTCAGCCACATACATAAAATGTTGGTATTCTTCAATTTTAGCGTAATCTTCGATATTGATAAGAACCGCCGCTCCCCGGCCATTTTTGGTAATGATCACCGGATCATGATTATCCAACAGGGATTCTATTTCGGTATAATTATTTCGTAAGTCCCGTACCGGCCGCGCCTGTATGTTTTGCATATTGAATCCCCCTTTAATGAGCGTATCACATTTGAGATACGCCATCAAGACCTAAGCGGAGGGCTCCTGCAGGGCAGCACATCACCATTGACGGGGATTAAATCCGTCAGGCGTTTTTACCAAGCTGACAGATTCTCCGGTCAATTCCAATACAAAAAAGCCTGCACTGTGCGCATACGCCGCTATGTCAGGATCAACAGCGCCGCCGGCCATTGCGCCAAGCAGCCTTTTCCCTTTACACTGATCAGGTGTGTATTTAAGTATCAACTCCATCCGCTTTAGATGATCATCAATATCGTCTTTTCGGTGTAACGATGCTTTCACTTCAACCGCCATAACATACTCGCCATTTGAGAGCAATATATCTATGTCGGTACGTATGCGGTCAGTCTCATCGAACAGCGGCACACGCTGGTAGGCTCGTCTAAAGTTGTATGGATAAGCGTCAAACTTTTCCCATAGTTTGGCGGCGATAAGTGTTTCGATGAGTTCCCCTAAAGACCGATTTAATCCGCCGACATTTTTTGATAATCTTTCAACAATCGCCGATGTTCGATCGACTTGTGCCTGCGTTTTCATGATCGCCGCCCACACATCCTCAAAAGTGAGCCCCATCTGCGGTTGTTCCATTACATTAGCCATATTTGCCCCCGCTGACTATAGGATAGAACAAAAATCGCCATCGTACAAGCCGCTCCAGCCCCCCTGCAACCCGTGCATCCCCACGGGCACAGACACGGTAGCGGGAGGGCGGCGCATTGCCGCTTCCATCGCCCGTCCTCGAAACTGCGAACCTCCGGTTCTCAGTTTCTGCGGGTTCGCGATGTTCAGCGGCAACGCACCGCCCTCCCGCCGACTGCCCGTGATCGTTTTGCCATAGGGAAGCGTGCCCGTCACAAACTCCATACAGGGGACGGCTTTCATTCGGCGCCGGGCACCGGTGCGCTGCCTATAAAAGCAATCATATCTCGTTTTACCAAATTCCATGTCGTAGTCACATTGAGTATCAAGGGCTGCAATCGTGTTGCATCGATGGAATAAGCGTAGGAATGACGAATAAAATGACGGAAGGTCAAGTATTCCTTCAGTTGAACTTTTAAATCGCTGGAAAACAACGGCCCTCGTGTTTGTGATTCTGTGAAAAAAAATGCTTGCTCAAAAAGCCGGGTATGCCAGTTAACGCCGGATGGCGCCGCACCTTCGTGTTTTGCGATGAGCAGCAACATATTTTACAGAGGTCAAACAGTGGTTTTGAGTCGGCAAAGAGGCGGTCGATGTTTTCAATTTCAAGGGTAATTTTTTTGGCCAAAGCTTCATCCAATTTGCACCATCTCCCCTAAGTTATTAAGCAGTGTAAACATTTTTTCGTTTAGGTCAAAGTCGATTAGGTGGATTTCCGTGGCAAAAGCACCGTAGAGTTTGCTGTATACGGAGAAAAATTTTTGCCCCGGGAGACCTTTGATGCCTAAATCAATGTCAGAATGTTCATGGATATGTCCTGTGACCATGGAACCGAAAAGGTACACCGCCACGCACCCCTCGCGTTTGAGCAGGGCAACGGCGGCCTCAATGTCCTCGCGGTATTTCGTGGGCAATTGTGTCAGTTCCATGAATGCAGTATGCACATCGACCACAAAAAAGCGCAAGGCCCCCCTGCAACAGGGCCAGCGTATTATCCCCCCTTCTCCAACCGGATATAATCGGAGCAAGAGCGATTTTCTGGGAGGGGAATCATGGAACCCAAGGCAGCACGGAAGCCGATAATAGACTATTTTTCTGAAGTAAAAGATCCGCGGACAAACCGGAACAAGCTGAGGAAGTACCCGCTTGAGGAAGTGATAATAATCACGATACTGGCGGTGATAAGCTCCGCGAAAGGCTGGGAGGACATCGAGCGGTACGGGAAGGCGAAGCGGAAATGGCTTGAAAAGTTCCTCCCGTTAGCGGAAGGCATACCAAAACATGACGTGTACCGGTTGGTGTTCATCAAATTAAACCCGCAAGAGATAGAAAAATGCTTCATGAACTGGGTGCGGGACATCAAGCAGAGCATAGACCGCGAGGTAATCGCGATAGATGGGAAGAGCGTACGGGGTACCTTCAACGCGGAGAGCGGGAAGTCGCTGCATCTGGTGAGCGCGTGGGCGACGGCGAACCGCCTGATCTTCGGGCAGGTAAAAACGGATGAAAAAGGCAATGAGATCACCGCGATACCGCATTTGCTTGAGAAGATAGCGCTTGAAGGCAGCATAGTGACGATAGACGCGATGGGCTGCCAGCACGCCATCGCGGAACAGATCGTCAGCAAAAAGGCGGACTATGTGTTTTCGCTGAAAGGAAACCAGGGGAAACTCCACGAAGCGGTAGAAGAATACTGGGAAGGGCTGGATTTCAACGCGCCGGCATCCGCGCAGGAGCGGTATATCCGGTTCAACAGCAGCTCAACGCATGATACGGGACACGGACGGGAAGAATACCGGGATTACGCGATAAGCGATGATGTCGCATGGCTGCGGAAGGATTTCCCTCTGTGGAAAACGATACGGTCAATTGGCATGGCGGAAGAACACCGGCAGGCAGGGGAAAAGACCACCACGGAACGGCGTTATTTTGTTACGAGCCTTGAGGCGGACGCTGAACTATTCGCCCGCGCGGTGCGTTCGCATTGGGGGATAGAGAACTCGCTGCATTATGTGCTTGACGTGGCGTTTGGGGAGGATGCCTGCCGCATCAAAAAGGACAACGGGCCTGAAAACATGGCGTTTATCCGGAAGATTGCGCTGACGCTGGCGCGGTCGGATCAGGAATCGAAAAGCAGCATGGTGGGTCGTTTAAAGGAAATGGGTTGGGATAATGACTACCTTGAGCGGATGCTTTTTAACTCAGGTTTTGGTGAAAATCCCTCCGCCGGATAATACGCTGGCCCTGCCCCCTGCAACCGTACAGTCCCACGGGCACGCAAAGGCATAATCGGGGGTCCTGTCAGGGGAATTCATGCCCCACAAGCGGGTCACGGATTTATCGGCCACCCCCCGCCGCCGTTATCCCCAGCGTGCCCGTTACAAACTCCGGTTGCAGGGGGGCTGAGCTGGTTATGGGGAAACGCTTTGTCGGTTTCCTTTGGGCCAAAAAAAGGCCGCCCCCGGTTAGGAGGCGGCCTTTCGTTTTACGCGTGCAGTTTGAACAATGGCTCGTAGAGCCGGTGTTCAAACTGCTTAGGTTAAACCGGCTTTGCCGGTTTAACCCACTCTCGCGCGGAAGGGACTATACGTTGGTGATAGAAGCAGCGCCGCCTTTACCAGCGGCAGATGTTGCCCCAGCACCATTAGCTCCGGTTACACCGGGGGCCGCTTCACCTGCGCCAACGGTGTTAGCACCCGTACCTGAGTGAACAGTACCGCCGTTTACAGTGGCAACATCCCCAGAGGTTCCCGCACCGATTGCTGAAGGCCCTTTGATATGACCGTTACCGGTGATAAGCGCTCCGCCGCCGCTACCACCGTCATCGGTACTAGCAGCGGCGGCGCCTGCACCACCCTTCGCTAAGAGTGTGGTTGGTGCAGGCGGAGCGGCAAAAGTAACATCTTTCTGTAAGATGAGCGTTGCGCCGCCGCCGCCCTTACCAGCTGCGCCTGAGCCGCTTCCTGCGCTACCGGCGCCGCCGGTTGCCAACAGTTTACCGCCGCTGACAATGTTTGTTACCACATTGACGGTAAGTGTTGCAGTGCCGCCTGTTGTAGCTTGTCCGGTGCCCGCGCCGCCGGTAACACCAAGCAGGGCGCTGCCACCGATGAGCAGAACGCCGTTTCCGGAAACAGTGGAAGTACGGGTGGTTGCTGCGGTACCGGCGCCGGTCAAAATGAGCCCCCCGCTGTTGACTACGTTGAGAGTCCCGTTTACCGTCAGATCAAAGCCTGCAAGTTCAATGGCTCCCGCAGGGCCGGTCAGATACATACCAGCCGGAACCGTTGAATTAGCGGAAAGGGTACCACCACCGCTACCGGTTTTCAAAACCGCCTTGGAATTACTTATACCACCGAGTGCTTCCACTTCAGTCCATAAAAGAGCAACTGTAGCGCCGGTAAAATCGACCCAGCCGTTACCGGTGATAGTGCCGGAAATAAGACCGGCGGGTACAGTCGCACCGGTACCGCCTATAAAAACACCGTTCACCGTAAGGGAAGTAAGATTCGTCAGAGTATCGCTGTCATCTGCCGTGAGGATGACACCGGCGGGAATATTCACCGTCGTAGCGGACGTGTTTGCACTCGTGACTGTTGCGATGAGCGCATGTTGAATATGAGTATTATAGCCGCTCTTATCGGCTTTGGTGGGGGGATTAATACCGCCGGTAATGCCGGGGAAGGTATAATCGATCTTCAACGCGGTAAACGTAGGACTTGAAAGAACAAGGTTCCCGTTACCCGCCGCCGTCCACGCTTGGACAAGGGTCGGGTTGGTGGTGGTTCCGTCATCAGGGTCAATAGTACCTGAGTAGGTGAGGTTTCCGTATGCGTTCACCGTTACTGCGGAAGTCCCCAGTACGGTGTCTGTTAACGCGTTACCGTTACCGTCATTGATCTTCCCTACGTCGGCCACTTCAATATTGCCGTCGGCCAGGACTTCAATGTTGCCGCCGTTTATAACTTCAACCGAGCCGGTTCCGGGTGTGAGGGTACCGGTGCCGGTAACATAGACCTTGCCGCCGTCAACGATAAGCTTCTCTCCTCCGGCGAAAATAATGGCGCCCTGCAGAATGAGCGTTTTGCCGGAAGGAACCGTCACATCAAGGGTTGTAATGGTAAGACCCCCAACGCCGATTCTTGAAAATTGGCTGCCCGCAAGCAATTCCACCAGGTCAACCGTAGTTGTTGCGGTAATTTCGGGGGTGACGAAAACGGTATTGGTCGTCGTTTTCGTTTCCGAGTCCGTTGCTTCCGTGGGGCATCCTAAAAACACAACCGCCGTCAATAACAACGCGATTGTTCCTAATACGAGACTCCTATTTTTCATAGAGTCCTCCTTAAATATATTCATCCGGAACATACATCCCGGATGTCCTTCCGCCTTACGACGGAAGACCAATAAAGAGGGCTAACAAACAGCGAAGGTATACTCTATACTTTCCCTGTCTATCAAAACCCCCGGAGGCGCGTCATTCTTTGCAGGAGTTAACGCCGCCGGGGAACCTCTTTACAAGGTCGCCAACAAAAACCAAAACATCTATATCAAAGTAAAAACACCCCGATAGCAGAAACATCTGCAAGAACGACCAGCCATCGGGGCTATTACTTAAGGAGACAAAAATTAATGAGGAAAACAGAACAAGCCGCTCAGGGGACAAATCACCCCGGCGGCTCATTGATGAGGATATGTACGATAAAGGAGAATTTACAAAACTACTTAAC
>BOAV01000016.1 GCA_026002045.1 Spirochaetia bacterium
AAAATGGGCCTGGGGCTTATCCAACTGCTGCCGGTGAACGATACGGGCTGCGAAAGCTCCCCCTACAGCAGCCTTACCGCCTTTGCCCTCCATCCCCTGTATCTGCGGATAGAGGACCTTGAGGAATTCAAAAAAGCCGGGGCCGGGGTGAAAGCCAAAATAGCGGAGGCGGGGCAGAAGTTTGAGAAAGCAGCCCGTTTCTCCCATTATAATGTGCTGCGGGCCAAAATCGATATCCTGCGGGATATTTATGCCACGGAGAAGGCGGGAATCGCCAAAAAAGCCGCCGCCGGGGGCAGTCTGGCCGCCTGGATCGAAGAAAATCCCTGGGTGAAGGAATACGCCGTGTTCCGCCGGCTTAAGGAGGCGAACGGTGAAAAAAGCTGGAGGGAGTGGCCTGAGCATCAAAAGGTGACGGCAAAGGACATCGAAGCCCTCTGGAACGATGCAAAATTGAAGGAGGAGCACCTCTTTTGGGCCTGGATTCAGGAGGCCCTGGACCGGCAGTTCAGTCTGGCGGCAAAGGCCATTGCCGACGCGGGCCTCATCCTTGAGGGGGACCTCCCCATCCTGATGAACGAGGATTCCTGCGATGTTTGGGCTCATCCCGAATACTTTCACCCGGACCTTTCCGCCGGAGCCCCTCCGGACATGTACAGCCCCGAGGGGCAAAACTGGGGCTTCCCTACCTATGACTGGCAGGCGCAGTCTAAAGACGATTACGCCTTTTGGCGCAAGCGGCTCAAGGCGGCGGAAAAATACTACCAGGCCTACCGTATCGACCACGTGCTGGGCTTTTTCCGCATCTGGGCCGCATCCCGGCAGGATATCAACGCCGCTTTGGGCCGGTACATCCCTTACGTGCCGGTAAACAACAAGGACCTTGCGGAATTGGGTTTTGACAGCGGCCGTATCCGCTGGATTTCCCGGCCCCATATCCCCACCAGGGAAATTTGGGATGTCCTCAATGCCAACTCCATCGCCCACGAGGGGGAGCGCATCTTTAGCCAGGTTCTGAACCGGGTCGGCAGCGAAGAACTCTGGTTTTTCAAGGATGAGATCAGGGGCGAAAAGGACATCGCCGCCCTGGGCCTGAGCCCGGCGGCTCAGAACTACCTCTGCAGCGCCTGGCAGAACCGTATGCTCTTTGAATACGAACCGGGCCAGTTTTTCCCCGTATGGTATTTCCGGAACAGCCGGGCCTACCAGACCCTTTCGGGGGATGAGAAACAGGCCCTTGAGGCGCTGCTGGAGAAGCGGCGCATTGATTCGGAGCGGATCTGGGAGGATCAGGGGAAACGGCTCCTCACGGTGCTGACCGCCTCCTCCGACATGCTCCCCTGCGCGGAGGACCTCGGGGCCGTGCCGGACTGTGTGCCACGGGTGCTCACCCAACTGCGCATCCTGGGCCTGCGGGTGGTCCGCTGGTTCCGGGACTGGGGCGCTCCCGGCCAGCCCTTCATTCCCTTTGATGAGTACCCCGAACTGAGCGTCTGTACCCCCGCGGTGCATGACAGCTCAACCGTGCGGGAATGGTGGGACAAGGAGGCGGATCAGGGCCAGTTCAGCGGCTTCCTGGGGGTTCCTTCCCTGCCCCGGATTTACAACCCCGGTACCGCCAAGATCATCCTCCACAAGATCGCCGGATCGGCCTCCCGGTTCCGGGTCTTCCAGATCCAGGACCTGCTCCACCTTTCCCCCAAATGGTATGCGGCGGAAAGCGCCTCCGAGCGCGTAAACGTGCCCGGCAGCTACAACGAGTTCAACTGGACCTATAGGCTCCCCGCCTCCATCGAGGCAATCGGCGCCGATACGGATTTTGTGAAGGCCGTGGCAGAACTCAGCGCCATCAAAGCGGCAGTGAAAAAAGAGAAAAAATAATTCAGATAATTTCTTGAGGAAAACTGTTACAGACTCACTCCGTTTTTCCGTCCCTGAGCCATGGCTTTTGCAGCGGCATAGGCGGATTGTTTTTTGTAGTCGTTGTTCCAGCGATTGATACTGATGTAGTCAAAAATTACCGCGCCGGTGTGGCGGGTGAAGCGGTCCATCTGTTCAAGGCAGGTGAGGGCGCCGTTGCCGGAGCCGCCGGGGGACGCGATGAGCAGAACCTGTTTGCCCGACAGAATCCGGGCCGCATTGTTTTGACCCGCGAAAACAGCGGACTCGCAGCGGCGCAGCCGATCAAAAAAACTTTTAAGGCTTTCGGCCATTTCGCCCCAATACACGGGGGTGATGAAGCAGAAGGCGTCGGCTTTTTGAACGGCCTCTTGCGCGGCGTTGAAACCATCGGCGCCAAATGTACAGCGATGCTGTTCACGGCAGGCGCCCCAGCCGTCGCCGCAGACATGGCAGCGTTCAAGTTTTTCCACGGTGAGCAGTTCCGCCTCCGCGCCGCCCTCCTTCGCGCCCCGCAGGACCTCTTCGGTCACCGCATGGCAAAGCCCCTTCTTTTTGGGGTTCCCCGATATGACAAGATATTTCACATTAGCCTCCTTCAATGTTTCCGGAAACATCATAGCATAATATCCCGTCTTTCGATATAATGTCCTTCATCATGGCAGAAAGATTACAAGGCAAAGGCGCTTCAGCGCCCGCCCACTGGGCCGACGAGACCGCGGAAAAGATAATCCGCGAAAAAGGCGATAAGGAAAGCTATACCTGCGCCTCGGGGATCACCCCTTCCGGGACGGTACATATCGGGAACTTTCGGGAGATCATTTCCACCGATTTGGTAGCCCGTGCGCTGAAAGACCGGGGCAAAAAGGTACGTTTCATCTATTCCTGGGACAATTACGACGTGTTCCGCAAGGTGCCCAAAAATATGCCCGACACAACGGAGCTTGAAAAATTTCTCCGCTTCCCCATCACCATGGTTCCCGATCCCTGGGGCCGTGACGAAAGCTACGCCCGGCACCACGAGGTTGATGTGGAGACCATGCTCCCCCTGGTGGGAATTCACCCTGAATATCTCTACCAGGCAAAACGTTACCGGGCCTCAACTTATGCCGAGGGAATCCGCAAGGCCCTGGAACACCGGGAAACGCTAAAAAACATCCTCGACAAATACCGTGACGAGGACCACAAGATCCAGGGCGAATGGTGGCCCATCAGCGTGTTCTGCGACCAGTGCAGCAAGGACGACACGGACATCGACGGCTGGGACGGTGAATGGAATGTCACCTACCATTGCAATGCCTGCGGCCGCAAAGAGACCGTGGACCTCCGCAGCGCAAAAGGCGTCAAGCTCGGCTGGCGGGTGGACTGGCCCATGCGCTGGGAATACGAGAAGGTTGATTTTGAACCCGCCGGCAAGGATCACCATAGTCAGGGCGGCAGCTTCGACACCGCAAAACATGTGTGCAAGGACGTGTACGGCTGGGATGCGCCCATCACTTTCCGCTACGATTTTATCGGCACCAAGGGTATTCCCGGAAAGATGTCCAGTTCAGCAGGAAACGTGATCGATCTGAAAGATGTACTGCGGGTTTACACGCCTGAACTGGCCCGCTACCTTTTTGCCGGTACCCGGCCCAACACGGAATTTACCATCTCCTTTGATCTTGATGTGATTAAAATTTACGAAGACTACGACAAAACCGAACGTATCGCCTGGAAAATTGAAGCCGCAAAAGACGAAGCAACTTACCGCAAGGAGCGGCGTATCTACGAACTCTCCCAGCTTGAGGGTACTCCCGCAGTAACACTGTCGGGCTCGCCGCCCCGGCAGGTTCCCTTCCGTCACCTCTGCAACCTTATCCAGATTGCCGATGGCGATATTGAAAAGACCCTCGCAAGTCTGCTGGCCGCCAAAGACGGCCCCAAGCCTGAACAGCTCCCCTCGCTACGTGCCCGCGCGATCTGCGCCAAATACTGGATCGACGAATGCGCCCCCGATGAATTCTGTTTCCAATTACGGCCCCCAGGGGAAACAGTATTACTGTCGGATACCGAAAAGGCCGCAATCCGCTCCCTGCGGGATGATGTGATCGCGGCAATCGAAAACTTTGTAGATGACAAAAGCTGCGCCGAAGCGATCTACAAGGTTGCTGAAAAACACAGCCTTGACGGCAAAGCCCTTTTCCGTGCGGCCTACCAGGCCCTCATCGGCAAGGACCAGGGGCCCCGGCTGGCAAACTTTTTGCGGTCAATCAGCAAGGAGCGGTTGATGGGGATACTTGCCGCCTATTAGGCGGCTTGGGGTATTGAGCGATTCGGAATATTAAAACTGATAAAAAAACCCGGCACACACCGGGGCTGTCCCCTGGCCAGCCACATGAACATCACATTCTCCCCACCCGCTTCCTTGCTTCCTCCACGCTGATGCCTTTCCGTACCGCCCAATCCGCTAACTGATCCTCCCCCACGGCGCCGATACCGAAGTAGTATGCGCCGGGGTGTACAATATACATACCACAGACTGAGGCGGCGGGGTCGATCATGGCGGATGGCGTGAGACGCAGGCCGCAGCGTTGCTGCGCTTCCAGCAGGGTGAAGGCGCACTCCTTGTCCCGGTGATCCGGGCAGGCGGGGTAGCCGAAGGCGGGGCGAATTCCGTTAGTGGGAGCATAACCCCAGAACTCCGCCGCTGTTTGTTGATGGACCTCTTCGCTGAAAGCTTCGGCGAGGCTGTTTGCAAGGCTTGAGAGGAGGATCGCACCGTAGTCGTCATGGCGGCGCTTGTATTCCGCAGCCGCTTCCGCCAGACCGACACCGGCGCTGAGGGCAAAGAGGCCGAGCCAGCCGGCGGGGCCGCCGTTTCCGGCAGGAGGAACGAAATCCGCAAGGCAGGAATTGAAGGCCCCGGCCCGTTTTTTGTCCTGGTTCCGTAAAAAGGAAAACCGGGCGATTTTTTTTCCGTAAATAACAACATCATCCCCATCGGAAGCGGCGGGAAAAATACCCACAACACCGCGGAGATTCAGGATTTTTTCGGCCCTGATTTTGTCCAGAAGATTTTTGGCGTCATAGGTGAGTTTGTCACGGGCTTCTTTTTGGTTACTATCATTGCCCATCTCCCAGCTTTGCAAAAAAGAATTCCAGTCGATGCGGGGGATCACCTTTTCCAGGGGATAATCATTTAGTTCGATGATGCCCGTTGTTTTTGGCGTGGGGGGCCGGAAAGATGCCGATGGAATTTTGTTGGCCCGCGCCGCTTCCAGGGGAAGGAGTTCGATGCGGGAAGTGATCGCCTTATGTTGGGCCGCCGCTTGGCGGTAGTTTGTTTCCAACTCCTCAAGGAAACGGGGCTTTTCAGTTTCTGAAAGGAGAGCCTGCACCGCCTCGGGACACTGGCCGGCGTCCCGGACATAAACCACAGGGCCGGAATACTCCGGAGCAATCCGCAAAGCCGTGTGGGCAAGGCTCGTGGTGGCCCCGCCGATGATCAGGGGAATCCTCAAGCCCCGCTTTTCCATCTCCTGTGCGGTATGGACCATCTCGTCCAGGGACGGCGTGATGAGCCCCGAGAGGCCGATGACACTGACCCTTTCCCTTATGGCGGTTTCGATGATTTTTTCCGTGGGGACCATCACCCCCAGATCGATGATGTCGTAGCCGTTACAGCCCAGGACCACTCCCACGATGTTTTTGCCGATGTCGTGAACATCACCTTTCACCGTAGCGAGTAAGATCTTTGCGGCGGCGGCGGCTTCGACCTTCTCCTCTGCAATGAAGGGCTCCAGGACCGCAACGGCCTTCTTCATCACCCGTGCACTGCGGATCACCTGGGGGAGGAACATTTTCCCCGCGCCGAAGCGGTCGCCTACTTCCCGCATACCCTTCATCAGGGGGCCTTCCACGATTTCCAGGGATCGGGAATAGGTGGGCCGGAGTTCCAGTACGTCAGCTTCGATAAAGTCATCGACGCCTTTCACCATGGCGTGAACAATGCGGGCTTCCGGATCGAGGGTGCGCCAATCATCGGAATGAGTAATGGAGGATACAGTATTACTGTCATTCTGTTTTTCGGCAGAAATTTTTTCTGCAATGGCCAGCAGTTTTTCTGATGCCCCGGGACTGCGGTTGAGGATCACGTCCTCCACGGCAGCGTGCAGCGCAGGATCAATGTCATCGTATGACAGTAATGCTGCAGGGTTTACAATCGCCATGGTGAGGCCCGCGTCGACGGCGTGTTTGAGAAAGACCGCATGCATTGCTTCCCGGACCGTCTCGTTTCCCCGGAAGCTGAAAGAGAGGTTCGAGACGCCGCCGGAGATCTGCACGCCGGGGCAGTGTTCCCGAATCCAGGAGCAGGCGCGGATGAAGTTCAGGGCGTAGGCGTCATGTTCGCTGATGCCGGTTACTATTGAGAGGACGTTGGGATCGAATACGATGTCTTCCGGAGGAAAGCCGTCACCGGTTAAGAGGCCGTAGGCCCGCTCGGCGATTTCGATTTTTCGCTCATAACTTACCGCCTGGCCTCGTTCATCAAAGAGCATCACCACCGCCGCCGCGCCGAAGCTCCGGGCAATCCGGGCCCGGCGGAGGAATTCGGCCTCCCCCTCTTTCAGACTGATGGAGTTCACCAGGCACTTCCCCTGGATACATTTAAGGGCCCCTTCGATTACATTCCACCGGGAACTGTCGATCATGATGGGGACCCGGGCGATATCGGGGTCCGAGAGCGCCGGATTGAGGAACCGGGTCATCGTCTGCCCGGCGTCAAGCAGGGGATCGTCCATACCCACGTTGATGATGTCGGCCCCCTTTTCGATCATTTCACGGGCAACTGTTAAGGATTCATCGTACTTTTCTTTCTGGATCAGGCGGAGGAATTTACGGCTCCCCGCCACATTGGTCCGCTCCCCAATTTTAATAAGCCCCGAATCCTGACCTATGCGGAGGGGCTCAAGACCTGCCAAAAAGGTGCCTGACACTATTTTGGCCGCCTTCCGCGGCGCGTAGTTTTTCGCAAGTTTGGCGATTTCGGCGATATGGGCCGGGGTGGAGCCGCAGCAGCCGCCAACGATGTTGACAAGCCCTTTTTTAAGATAGGCCTCAATTTTAGAGGCCATGGCCTTGGGGCCTTCATCGTAAGCGCCCAACTGATTGGGCAGCCCGGCGTTGGGGTAGGCGCTGATCTTGCAGGGGGCAATAGCGGCAAGGGCGGCGATATGGGGCTTGAGCTTTTCGGCGCCAAAGGAACAGTTAAGACCCACGGCCCAGAGTTTGGCGTGGGCCACCGAAACCCAAAATGCCTCCACGGTCTGCCCCGAAAGGAGTCGGCCCGCGGTGTCGGAAACGGTGGCGCTCAGGATGAGGGGCACGTCGAGGTGACGCTCATCCAGCAATCGGTTGATGGCGAAGGCGGCGGCCTTGGTGTTGAGGGTGTCGTAAAGGGTTTCCGCCAGCAGGATGTCCGCGCCGCCGTCCAGGAGCCCCCGGGCGTTGTCGTAAAAGGCCGCAGCAAGCTCGTCCCAGGTGACGCCCCGCTTGCCGGGATCGTCCATGTCCGGGGAGATGCTGCCGCTGCGGGTGGTGGGACCGATGCTCCCCGCCACAAACCGCCTCTTGTCCGGGGCAGAAAATTTATCCGCCGCCTTCCGGGCTACCTGCGCGGCGGCAACGCTGATCTCGTAGGCCATGTCCCCCAGGCCGTAATCCGCTAGGGACACCGCAGTGGAATTGAGGCTGCAGGTCTCAATAATGTCCGCCCCCGCCGCCAAATAGGCTTCGTGGATGCCGGAAATGACCTCCGGCTTGGTGATGCAGAGAAGATCATTACAGCCCAAGAGGGGTGTCGGGTGGGAAGCAAAGCGCTCACCACGAAAATCCCCTTCCTTCAGCTTATAAGACTGGACCATGGTACCCATGGCCCCGTCGAGGATGAGGATGCGCTCTGCGGCTATTTCATCAAGCTGTTCCCGGATTGTCATAGCAAAATGATATCATAAAGAAGTATAATGAATCCATGGGCGTCATTCGTTATATCTCAACGGGGCACATCTTCATTCATCCCCAGGATGATCCTGATAAAATTATGGATGCCATTGTCGCCACCGGATATAACGAAGAATACTGCGTGGCCCTGGATTTTGATCCCGCTTTTATCGCACGGCTTATCGGCGCGGGATTTTTGGTCATGTCAGAACAACTGCCTGTTTTCGGAATGGAAAGTGGCGGTGAGCCCGTCTTTCTGCTTGAACCCATGCACCACCTGACCCGGTCGGTACTTTTTTTTGAGAACCTCCACGAAGGCAAAACCATTCGGCGTTTTCTTAAATCCTATGAACTTGCGGTGGACCGTGATTTTGATTTTATCATCAACCGCTGCGCCGAAGTGTACGGCGAAGGCTGGCTCACCAAACCACTCCGCGATGCGCTGCGAAAAATCCGGGAACAAAATGATTCTTCGGCACGGCCCTTTTCCTTCGGTGTTTACCGGGACGGCAAACTCAGGGCCGGTGAGTTCGGCACTATTACCGGCCGGGTCTACACCAGCTATTCCGGCTACCACGATGAAAGTAACGCCGGCAAAGCCCAGATGATCCTTACCGCCCGCTGGCTCCGGGACAATGGCTTTGCCTTTTGGGACCTCGGTATGCCCCTGCCCTACAAAACCGAAATGGGGGCGGTGGATTTAGGTATAAAAGAATTTATGAGAATTTTCAGGCTATGAAATGCTCCCTAAAAAGATAAATTTAAAAGAATTGAAAGGAAAACTACATTTCAGTAAAGACTATGATTATAAAAAAATGAGGGAAATGTAATGATTATTGTAGATACGTTTATTTTAAATGGAATAACCATACGGAGTACCATAGATTTAATAATTGCAGAAATAGCAATAGAAAATAATCTGTCTATATTGCATGATGATAGTGATTTTACGTATATGGCAAAAGTAATTAAAGAAATAAAAATATATTAAAATGAATCAGGTTGGTTAATTATTTGCCTGTGTGCTCAATGGCCAGAAGCAACCCGAATACTGAGGCCGAATCCTGTGATTCAGCGTTAAAGCGGATTTCATTTTGCTCATACTGTACGTTTTCAGCGCTGATAAATGAGGGGCCCACTGCGCGGGCCGTCCGTTCGCTAAAGGAACCCTGAGCTTCCGCAAAGCGTGAACGTATACGATCAAGATCCAGGGCCTGTTTTGAAAAGAGGACAACCAGGTAATCGGTTCCCGGCTGGTCGTCCAGTTTTATCCAACGGCGTTCACCGGGCCAGGCAACGGCGCTTTCCGCATAGTCCAGTATGGGGGATGTTGTGTTATCCGCAGGGAAGATACGGCTGGTGTCTTTGCTTAATGAATCGGCGGCAAAGGCATACACATAGGATCGGGTACTGTTCCCAAGGATGAAGCGGAATTCCGTTCCCGAAGGCCAGGCTTTGTCTGTTTTATAAAAGCCTTCATCCGTAAGGTTTACCGCCATTGTTTCATCGGAATTGTACAGTTGTATGTCGGCAAAACCGGAATATTTTGCGCCGTCTTCAAAGGCAGCGAGGTTTTCGATCATCTCATAGGCTTCGCGGACAAAACGGGCAAAGTCTTCGTAATGTATCCAGATAAAACCGGCGTTGCCCCACTTTTTCCCCCAGCTGTTTTGAACTTCAAAACAGCCGCCGTCCATGTTGTCATCATAACCCACAACACACATGGCGTGCCCGCCGTACCACATGCTGTTGTTTTCACGGGGCTGCCAGACATTTTTTGCATCAATAAATGAATTGGGGGTATTCATGCCGATGATGACCGGTTTTCCCTCTGCCAGGCTTTTTTTTGTTTTTGAAATTTTTGTTGAATTTTTCGTATCATCAGCTTCCCTGCCGAACAGAATGACATAATCCGCGATGGGATATTTTTTTTCTTCCGCATAGAGGGAAACATCAACCTTGCGGAAATCAGTTTTCCGTTCCGTGTCCACCATTCGTGCCGCGCCGGGGGTTTTAAAAAAATCCAGCGCCCAGGAAATCTGGGCGCCCTCCTGACACTCAGGATCATCGGTGATGTTTTTGTACACATAGGCCGGGGAAAAAACATTATCGGTTGTACCGGTCCGGTCCCGGCGGTTTACTGCGATGGATTCGGAGATGGTGCGGGCCGCATAGGCGGAAGCCCAGGCAACGCAGCTGCCGTAATCGGTTTGGTCCCCCGGAAAGGGGGCGTATTGTTTCAGTGAAGCCTTTGCGGGCAGGGCGGTGTAGGCCCGGGATAAAAGCTCGGCCTTGCGGGGAAGCTTGTTGTAAACCTCCCCGTCAAGGATCGCGCCCCGTTTAAAATCCTGGGGGAAAAGCGGAAGCTGGAGCGCAAAGAAAAAGGCTCCCGCCAGCAGAATAAAACGGAATTTGCCCTGCATACTAATTGACTATTTTGGTTATCTGCAGGGTGTAACGGTTATCTTCCAAAGGATCATCATCGAGACAGGTTATTTTCAGATGATAGGTTCCCGGCTCAAGGCGCTCTTGTATGCGGGGGTTGTAAGTGCCTGCCGAATCATCATCTTCGGCGATAATATCGTAGTCCGCATCGTAGAGTTCCATGTAACTGTCCAATTCATTATCGTACGACCGGATAACAATATAATAGTTAGCGGCCTCGGCAATAACGATACGCACCCAATCAATATCGTTTGAATCAGAAAAGGTACGTTCCTGGGCATTATCCCCTATGGTAATATCTTTGGCGTCGGACCTGCTGTTATCGTTTTCATAGGCGTCAGGAATGGGGGCAGGCCGCAGACTGGTACACAGGGTATAGCGTCCCGATCTTCCGTCCAGTTCACTTACCTTAATATAATAATCACCCTGATTTACGATGATATTTACCCTGGCATTCCCGCCGCTTCCCGAATCATCATCCTCGGCGATTTCTTCATTTTCCTGATAGATGGTGATTATGGTATCCAGCCGGCTTTCTGTAAATACTGAAAGCTGTCCGCCATCGGGGCCTATGGTCACTTTGTACCAGTCAATATCCTGGGGGCTGCCAAAAACGGTCTCTGTCCGGCTATCGCTTGTAATAAGGGTAGCCTCTTCCCGGGTATCATTGGGTTCGTTGGTATCCTCCGGTATAGCTTCGATGACGGCTGTAAATCCGTATTGGCCTACATCGCTGCTATCAAGGCCTTTCACCCGTGCAATATAGGTTTTGCCTGCTTCAACGTTCCACTCGATCCTGGCATTAACACCTTCACCGCCGTCATCATTGCTTCTCAGTTCCGATGAGGAGCCGCTCTCGTACAGATACATATAGGTATCCATACTGCCTGAGGTTTCCAATATCAAAGTACCGACCCGGTCGGGGGTGATGCTGAACCAGTCGTTATCATTCTGGTCATGTATGGTACGGGCAATTTCCGGCCCCCCAATAGTGACCGCAAGGGGGTTTTCCCTGCTGTCCGGTTCATAGCGGTCACGGCGTACGTTGGAAGATGATGAACCGGAAGTTTGAATCAAGTCCGCGATAAAGTCGGTGACCGTAAGATCCGTATTCCATGAATTGATAAGGGTCTCATCAGCGGTTTTGACAAGCCGGGTATATACGCGGAGGGTCTCCCCCGCTTCAAGCAGGGAACCCCGCAGTACATAGGCCGCAGCAGCCTGGGGGTCCGCATCGGGGCTGATAATAGGGAGGGCTCCCCCGCCCGCAACAAGCGCCCCGGAAAGCTGCTGGGTCCAATAGGAACCAAGATCAGTTTCAGAATCATCAAAATAAAACCCGCCCACCCTGATCCGTGAATCCGGGGGGAGTTCCAGTAATTTAGGCCGTATGGACCGGGCCAGTTCCGCGACAGCCAGGTCCAGCTGATCCAGGGAAGAGGCTTCTCTTTCTGCGGAAACGCCGCTGGTTATATCAGTCCCGGCCTGGGCGGAAACGGGCAGGGCAATACCGAAGGACAGGAGTACCACGGCAATATATAGCATAAAATGTTTCATAATTGTATCATAACAGGAGCCTTGAAGATGTGAAAGGGGGGCATATGAAAAAAACCGGTTTACTGTTGTTTTTATTGCTGACCGCGGCGTTTTGTATGGCGCAGTCAGGGGGAAGGCGTTTTGCCCTTGTTATCGGCAACAGTACCTATGCCAGGGTAGAGGCCCTGATAAACCCCGCCAATGATGCTTCCGATGTTGCGGCCAAACTCCGCGCCCTGGGCTATCAGGTTGATCTGCGCCTCAATGCGGGAAATGCCGAAATCACCAGGGCCGTCACCGAATATACCCGGCTGCTTGCGGGCAATTCAGCCAACGAGGGCTTCTTCTGGTTTGCCGGCCACGGGGTTCAGATAAACGGTGAAAACTACCTTTTGCCCGTGGACATTGACGCCGATGATGACATCTCGGTGATGTACGGTTCCTATCCCCTGAACCGTCTCCTTGATTCCCTGGAACACAATGCCCAAAACAAAATAAATGTCGTGGTCATAGACGCGTGCCGGGACAATCCCTTTAAGAACAGACCCGGCGGCAGCCGCAGCCTTACCCGGGGCCTTGTTACCGTGGACCATGCGCCCCAGGATCTCTTTATGATGTTTTCTACCGCCCCAGGCGCCGTTGCGGCGGACGGCGAGAAGGGCAGGCGGAACAGCCCCTTTGCCGAAGCCTTTCTTAAATTTATGGATTCAACAGAGATACTGTCGGTGGTGGCTTCCCATATTACCCGTGAAACCATGACCCTTACCGGGGGAAAACAGCGGCCTTTTCAAAACGGCAGCATTGTGAGCGAAGTGTATTATTCACTTAATCCCGCGTCAAATTCCGCAAGTTCCGCCGCTCCCACAAACTATTCCGCGGCCCCGGTCAGGGTTTCTCCGGTATCCCTTGCCCCTATCCCGGCGGGGACCTTTACCATGGGCAGCCCCGCTTCTGAAGCCTACCGTGACCGAGATGAGGTTCAGCACGAGGTTTCGCTGAAAAGTTTTTTAATGGAAGCCTATGAAGTTACCCAGAAATCGTACCGTGAAATTATGGGAATTAACCCCAGTTCCTTTCAGGGTGATACGTTGCCGGTGGAACAGGTTTCCTGGTTTGACGCGGTCAATTACTGCAATAAACGCAGTATTGCTGAGGGCCTTAATCCGGCCTATGTCATTAACGGAGAAAACGTAAGCTGGAACCGTTCCGCCAACGGATACCGGCTCCCCACAGAAGCGGAATGGGAATATGCCTGTCGGGCCGGAAGCTCCGCCCCCTTCAGTACCGGGAATACCATTTCCACCGGTCAGGCCAATTACAGGAGTACCGGCAACGTCTGGCAATATGAACAGCAGGGTTCTTTCCGGGAACGCACAAGCGCGGTGGGCAGCTTTCTCCCCAACACCTGGGGCCTTTATGACATGCACGGCAATGTCTACGAATGGTGCTGGGACTGGTTCGGCGATTATCCTGATGCGCCGTCTACGGGTACTAAAAAAGTTATCCGGGGCGGCAGTTGGTATTACAGTGTTATCAATACACGGGCCGCCTACCGTGACTCCAGCGCCCCTGTTACAAGACAGAACACTATTGGTTTCAGGGTTACCAGAAATGGAGAATGAAGGAATTAATCATGCCCCTGTCATGGAACGAGATACGCAGTAGAGCCTCCGCCTTCATCCTTGAATGGAAGGACAGTAATACTGTCAGAGAGAAAGCTGAGGCTCAAACTTTTGAGACCGAATTTCTTAAAATCTTCGGCGTAGACCGCAAGAAAGTTGCCCTCTTTGAACATGAAGTCCGCTTTGAAGGCGGCAATGACCGTGGTTACATCGACCTCTTTTGGCCAGGCCATATCATCATCGAAATGAAAACCCCCGGCAAGGATTTGAACAAAGCCTTTGAACAGGCCAAAGCCTACGCCTTAACATTGCCGCAAAAAGAGATACCCAAAGCCATACTCACCAGCGACTTTCTCAACTTTCAGTATTACGATCTTGAAGACAACTCGGAACGTGTCCGTTCCGTTTCGATTGACAAGCGCGGCGATACCGCCGCGCAAGAAAGTGGTTATGTGAAAAAGTACGAATTCCCCCTTGAAGAATTAACCGCTTATCTGGAACTGTTCAGCAGCATTGCCGGATACACCACCGTTGAATTCAACCATTTTGATCCGGTGAACATCATCGCCGCGGAGCGCATGGGGAAACTGCACAACTACCTAAAAGCCTCCAATTACGAAGGCCACCCACTTGAGATGTATCTGGTACGTTTACTGTTTTGTTTCTTTGCCGATGCGAGCGGCATCTTCCCGGAAAAAAATACCTTTACAAATTACATCGCCAACCGCACCAATACGGACGGTTCCGATCTTGCCATGCACCTGGGCCTTATCTTCGACACCCTCAACAAGCCGCCGGAGGCCCGGCTCAAAAATCTCGATGATGACCTGAAAAAATTTCCCTACGTCAACGGCGGCCTCTTTGCGGAACGCCTTGAAACCGCCGCCTTCGATTCAAAAACACGGGAAACCCTGCTCTGGTGCTGCGCCCTTGACTGGTCAAAAATTTCCCCCGCCATTTTCGGCGCAATGTTCCAAAGCGTAATGAACGACGACGAGCGTCACGACATCGGCGCCCATTACACCAGCGAAGACAACATCATGAAACTCATCCGGCCCCTGTTCCTTGACGACCTGCAAAACGAGCTGGACAAAATAAAAGCCCTCACCAGCGGCATACGCAAACACCGCCTGCTGGAGTTTCACGATAAACTATGCCGCCTCAAATTTCTTGACCCCGCCTGCGGCTGCGGTAACTTCCTCGTTATCAGTTACCGTGAACTGCGAAAACTTGAAATGACCGTTATCAAAGAACTGCTGGGTTTTGAAAAGGGCCTTGGCATTGAAATGATGGTCCGGGTCAACGTGGACCAGTTCTACGGCATCGAGATAGAGGAGTTCCCCGCCCGCATCGCCCAGACCGCCATGTGGCTCATGGACCACCTCATGAACAACGAAGTATCCGGCATGTTCGGCGCCTATATCGTCCGCATCCCCCTCACCACTTCGCCGTCTATTACTATCGGAAACGCCCTCACCATTGATTGGGAAACCATCGTCCCCAGGGATGAGTTGAGTTATATTTTGGGGAATCCGCCGTTTTTGGGTTCACGGATTATGAGCAGGCAACAAAAAAGTGAAGTTGAATCGGTTTTTAACAGTATGAAATATTTTGGCGAACTTGATTATGTAACGTGCTGGTATTTAAAAGCGGCTCAATATATTCAGGGTACAAAAATAGAAGCCGCCTTTGTTTCAACAAATAGTATTTGCCAAGGTTTACAAGTCCCAATAATTTGGAAAGAACTTGTGAATAGATATGACATTAAAATCAATTTCGCGCATCAGACATTCAAATGGAGTAACGAGGCTCGCGGTAACGCCGCTGTTTATTGTGTGATTGTAGGATTTAGTCTCGAAGATAGAAAGAGTAAGAAATTATATCATTATGCGACTATTACCGGTAGTCCGGTAGAGGCTGTAGTAAATCGCATAAATCCATACTTGATAGATGCCGAAAGTATTTTTATTGAATCAAGGTCTGATCCAATTTGTAAAGTTCCGGGCATGAAATTTGGAAGCATGGCCGCAGATGGCGGGCAACTATTTTTTACCAAACAGGAAAAGGAAGAGTTTGTAAAAAAAGAACCCGGTGCTTTACCGTATTTTAGAAGAATTATTGGATCGGAAGAATTTATAAACAATAAAGAGCGTTGGTGTTTATGGCTTCTTGATATTGAACCAAATGAACTCAGAAAATTAAAACTTGTTTTAGAACGTGTTAATAATATTAAGGAGATACGATTAAAATCAGCAAGACCATTCTTGGCAGAAGTACCGCATTTATTTGCTCAAATAGCACAGCCTAAAAGCGGTAATTATATAGTAATACCCAAAGTATCATCTGAAAGAAGAAACTATATACCTATGGGAATTATGTCTTACAAAACTATTGCCAGCGATCTTGTGTTTATAATTCCCAATGCAACTATCTATCATTTTGGTGTTTTGACTTCGGCAATGCACATGGCATGGATGCGGTACGTTTGCGGCAGATTAAAAAGTGATTACCGGTATTCAAAGGATATTGTCTACAACAATTTTCCTTGGCCGTTAGAAGCAACGGACAAGCAAAAGGAAGTGATTGAGACGGCGGCTCAAGCCATATTGGATGCCCGCGCCAATTTCCCCAATAGCAGTCTTGCCGATCTTTACGATCCTCTCACTATGCCCCCTGAATTGACAAAGGCCCATCAGAGGCTTGATAAGGCTGTGGAAAAGGCTTATGGGAAGAGCTTTGTAGATGATGCCGCACGGGTTGCGTATTTGTTTGAGCTTTATCAGAAGATGAGCGGGGAGTTGTTTGTCGGCGAGAAGAAGAAGGGGAGAGGGAAGGGGAAATAATGTTGACATTATTGTAGTTGTAGGGTATAATATAGAGTAGGAGAAGCAAAATGGAAAAATTAAAACTTGTTTTTGAAAATTGCTATGGAATAAAGTCCCTTACCCATGAATTTGATTTTACAAGTAGTAGAACACATTCAATATATGCCCCGAATGGATCAATGAAAACATCATTTTCAAAAACATTTAGTGATTATTCTAAAAGTATAGCATCTAAAGATGCTGTTTTTGACGAAAGAATCAATAAGAGAGAAATTATAGATGAAACTGGCGTTCCAATACCCATGGAGAGTATTTTTGTTATAGAACCATACAATCAGGATTATAATTCTGAAAAAACATCCCTGTTGCTAGTGAATCCAGAAATAAAAAGCAAATACGATGAGGCACTCGACAAGATTGACATCCAAAGAAAAGAAGTAGTCAAGGAACTCCAGCAATTATCTGGTTTAACAGGCCGAACTATAACTCCAGAATCAGAAATTGCAAGGCTATTCAATGTAAAGTCAATTCTTGACATTTTAGAACATATCCCGAAGTGTACTTCTTCTATTCCGATTGAAAAATTAGGGGCCATTAGTTATAATAGTTTATTTAATGATAAAGTCATTGCTTTTTTAAATAATTCAGATGTACAAAAAGAGATAGCCGAATATATAAATAAATATGAAGCACTAATAACCCAGTCACCAATATTGAATAAAAAATTTAATCACGTTCAGGCTCAAAATGTTCAGAAAAGCTTGTTTGATAGCGGATTCTTCGATGCTAAACATAATGTAGGGTTATATGATGCAAAGACAGGACAACGAGATGAGTATGCTTCTGCGAAAGATATGGCAGATAGGATTTTAACTGAAAAACAAAAAATTTTGAATAATAACGAATTAGAGAAAAAGTTTGATTCACTTGATAAAAAAATGGGTAATGCTGAGTTACGTGCTTTGCGTGATTACCTAGAAGAAAACAAAGAAGTTTTAGTTGAGCTAGATGATATACCAAAATTACAAATGAATATTTTTGTTTCATATTTCAAGAAGCTCGAAATAAAAATGCAAGAGCTTACTACAATATACAAAGAAAACAAGAGCATAATAGAAGATGCTGTAAAAAAAGCAAAAGAAGAAAAAACTCGATGGGAAGAAGTTGTAACAACTTTTAAGCAACGCTTTTCAGTGCCATTTGATGTTTCTATTGAAAACCAAGAAGATGTTATCCTTAAACAAACTACACCTAAGTTGAATTTTACTTTTAATGAAAACACTGAAAGCAAAAACTTGGACAAAAACACATTGCTCAATGTTTTAAGCCAAGGTGAAAAACGTGCTCTATATTTGATGAATATCCTTTTTGAAATAAATGCAAGAAAACGGCAAAAACAAACTACGTTAATGATTATTGATGATATAGCTGACTCTTTTGATTATAAAAATAAATATGCAATTATTGAATATCTTCGTGAAATAACAGAAAATCCTCTTTTCTTAACGATATTCTTAACGCATAATTATGATTTTCATAGAACAATCGGAGGCCGATTAGATATTGCAAGAGATTATCGTTATATGGTATTAAAAAATGATATTAATGTGATTATTAAGCCAGAAGAATATCAAAATAATCCATTTGAATATTGGAAGAAGCATTTAGATGAATCACGATTTTTATTATCTTCTGTTCCATTCGTTCGAAATCTTGCAGAGTATTGTGGAGATACAAATGTTTTCATTTTTTTGACATCTTTTTTGCATATTAAAAGTAATACAGAACAATTAACAATACAAGATATTGAGGATAATTTTAAAAAAATGCTAAAAGATAAAAGCGCATTAGTATTGCCTAATCGAACAACATTGTATAAAGATGTTTTGTTTCAAGAGGCTGATAAAATAATGGTAGAGGGCAATGAAAAAATGGAACTTGAATCAAAGATAATTCTTGCAATAGCGATAAGGCTCTATGCAGAAAAGTATATGATTAAGAAAATTAATGACCAATCTTTTGTTGATGCTATAAAATCAAATCAAACTATAAAACTATATAAAAAATTTATCTCAATTTATCCTTCAAATTTGGAAGAAACGAAAATACTTGATGAGGTCAACATAATGACCCCCGAAAATATACATATAAACTCATTCATGTTTGAACCTATTTTGGATATGTCTCCAATTAATCTAAAGGAATTGTATGGGAAAGTTAAAAATTTGAGTGGATCCTAATTGGAATACCATCGCCCTGGCAAATGAACGGAGCGGAAAAATTATTTTTGGGATATCTGACAAGCGACCCCGGACAATTGTCACTAATTTGTCCATCGTTTACTCATCCCATATATTCCCACAACTGCAATTTCCCCATCACATTCATAATCGGCTTTTCATACAGAACAGCCTTATCAAAAATCCAATGCAAACACCCCGGTTCTGCGAATACATCCTTTGAATTACTGACAATATCAACCAACTCAACTTCTCCGATAATACATTGGCTGGGCATAATAACGCCATATTCTTTAGCAGCCTTTTTAATTTCATCCATAGGCATAGTATATTTCAATCCACCACTCAAATGATAAAAGGTAATAATTTCATTTAAAAATCGAATATACCCCTTAATAGAATTTGGTGTGCTTTTAGGAAAATGGTCATATCCATAATATTTTTTATAATCCTTAACAAATGTCGTAGTCATATATTTTAGTTCGGGCCATGCAAGCGGTTTACCGGAAGCATGGATAAGCAGTTTCCCCCGGTATTTTGTATCCCATGTCCTGTTTTCAACCGTTTTTATTCCCCTGCAAACCAGTGTTGCATAAGGTTGTCTGATTGACAAAGTTTTCATAGGGAAATGATAAAATACTGATCAATTTTATTCAAGATATCTGTACTATTTTTTACTTGCAAAATAGGTATAAATGAGTATACTCTATAAAAGGAGACCTTTTATAGTACCATGGCTAAAATCACCGTACAGGAAACGGAAATTTCGGTTATTCAAATCAACGCCGAGGATTACATCTGCCTTACCGATATGATCAAGGCAAAGGATGGTGATTTTTTCGTAACCGATTGGCTTAGAAACAGGAATACCCTTGAATATATAGGCATTTGGGAGCGGATAAACAACCCAAAGTTTAATTATGGCGAATTCGCCATAATTACAAATAAGGCCGGCTTAAACAGTTTTAAAATCAGTGTGAAAGAATTGGTGGAACGTACCAACGCGATTGGGCTGCAGGCTAAAACCGGACGTTATGGCGGAACCTATGCCCATAAAGATATTGCCTTTCAATTTGCCATGTGGATAAGCCCTGAATTTCAGATATATATTGTCCATGAATTCCAGCGGCTTAAAGAAGAAGAGCAAAAACTGCTTGGCTGGTCAGCTAAACGGGAACTTTCAAAAATCAACTACCATATCCACACCGATGCCATAAAGCAAAATCTGATACCTCCCGAATTAACCGCAAAACAAACTTCAATCATATATGCCAACGAAGCGGATGTCCTTAATGTCGCCCTTTTTGGTATTACCGCCAAAGAGTGGCGGGATAAGTCAAAAAGAACGATTAATACGGTTGAATAAAATCGCTATCCAGCAAATGAAAATTCTGGAAAATGTTGGAAACAGGAAGTTATTAAAATGAGGGGTACCCTATGGACCTAAAAAGCCTGCAAATTCTTTTTACGCAAACCAAAAATGAACAAATGGGAGGCCCGACACCTTTATGAGCCAACTATCCTTTCAAACTTTCTGCATAGAACTCTATTCTGAACACAAAAATCTTCCCGGCCCCGAAGTCTATGCCCTCTTTCAAAAAACCGGCCTGTTTGATATGCTCAATACGGATTATGAAGACCTGCATGGTATGTCCTTTGAATATTTGATGCAAATGTTTGACGAATATCTGGAGGGCAAATGATTGTATATCACGGCTCGACGGTAATTGTAGATAAGTCTCAAATAATCGTTACCGAATACGGCAGGGATTTTGGCGTAGGTTTTTACACTACGGATATTAAAGAACAGGCTGTCCGTTGGGCATTACGGAAAGCGAAAATTGATGCACGAAAAGGCAATACCGCTAAAGCGATTGTATCCAAATACGAATTTGATGAAAGGAACTACGAAAATTTGCGGGTCATCCATTTTCCCGAACCTTCCGCCGTATGGCTCGAAATGGTATGCGCCTGCCGCAGCAATATCCGGTATAGCCATGGATATGACATTGTAACCGGGAAGAGCGCCAATGATAATGTGGGGGAGACCGTCTCTTTTGTGGTGCAGAACATTATGCGGGCCGAGGATGCCGTGGAACGGCTCAGGTTTGAAAAAATAAATAACCAGATTTGCTTTACTACCGAAAAAGCGTTATCATATTTAAAATATACAGGATTTGAGGAAGTTTGATATGGCCCACGGATTGGTAAAAGCGGCAATTATCCCTGAAATTGTCAAGTTGATAGCCGAGAAATACATCGTCCCGGAAAAGAAGGCCCTGGATATGTTTTACACTTCTGCAACCGCCGCTTCCCTTGCGGATGACGAAACCGGTCTTTATGGGCAGAGTGCGCTTTATATTTTTTCACTGTTTGTGGGAGAAAAAGGAGACCTTTTATAGTACCATGGCAAAGATAAACATTGATAATTCAGAAATTGCAATAATCAAGATGAAGGATGAAGATTACATTTCCCTCACCGATATGGCCCATAGTCAAATGGAAGAGCATATCATCATTAAATGGCTCAGTTTGAAAAGTACGATTGAATATATAGGAGAATGGGAGGCTCTCTATAACCCGGATTTTAATTATACCGAATTCGGTACAATTAAAAATGAAGCGGGAAGCAACAATTTCGTCCTATCGGCAAAAAATTGGGTTGAAAAAACCAATGCTATAGGGATAACCGCAAAAGCAGGCCGTTATGGCGGAACCTATGCCCATAAAGATATTGCCTTTCAATTTGCCATAAGAACGCTTAATACGGTTGAATAAAATCGCTATTCAGCAAATGAAAATTCTGGAAAATGTTGAAAACAGGAAGCTGCTAAAATGAGGAGTACCCCATGGACCTAAAAACCCTGCAAACCCTTCTCTCCCAAACCGAGAACGAACACATAGAATTCAAAGAAGCAAAAACCGCCTACAGCTTTGAAAAGTTGGTGGAATATACCATCGCCCTCGGCGAATGAACGGGGTGGAAAAATCATTCTTGGGGTATCGGACAAGCGGCCCCGGACAATTGTCGGGACTAATGCTTTTGCAGAACTCAACAAAGTCAAAATTCAATTGATGGACAGAACCCAACTGCGGGTTGAGGTCGAGGAAGTCCCTATGTCCCAGGGCCGGGTTTTGGTTTTTCATATCCCTTCCCGGCCTATCGGGATGCCCCTGCACATTAATGGCCGCTATGTCATGCGGGCCGGAGAATCCCTAACCGCCATGCCGCCTGACATGCTCCAGCGGATATTCAACGAAGCAGGGCCGGACTTTACCGCCGAAATTTGCACAAACCGCACAAACATTTTCCCCTATAATTGTCCTATGCCTTCCCCGCAGGGGGAAGGTAAATCTAAAAGCGGCCTCGCGCTCAAACGGGGAAAGGAGTTCTTCACATGAAAAATAACAGATTAGGGAGCAATGGGACAGGCAAAAACGCGTTCATGTTGGGTGTGCTGGCGGCAGCGCTGGTATTGGGAATGGCGCTTGCCGGCTGCAAGACGGAAGAAGAAACGAGCAGTGTACCTGTAGAGCTGATAGGGGTATGGCATACTATCTCGGCGACAGGACCGTTCACTTTTGAGATCACTTCTGGCGGGATTAGAGATGCCTCAAGCGGGATACTCTATGGGATCTCCGTGGAAGGAGATACCATCTATGTCGATTATGGTCGTGGCGTACGGACAAACTTTCTATCCGAGTACGTTGTTAGCGGCAATACCCTTACCGGTAAGTATATTGACGGCATTTCCTGGACCTTCTACAAGTAAGCATACCTTTTCCCATAGGGGGAGCGCCTTTCACCACATGATGCACTCCGGCCCAATCCGGGGAATGTCTCCGGATTGGGTCCTCCGCCGCCGTCCGTGAAATCTACCGGATCGATCGCCCCGCATGGTAAAATACAGCATCCTGAATTCCTTAGGGTTCTGGAGAAAATAGGTGAGAAGAGGATAGGTTCTTTTTCAGCGGATGATTTAATCGTTTTACAGAATGTCTATGATAATAAACCAATACGGAAAAATTTATTGCAGAACGTAAAAGCCCTATTGGAAGAAGGTCTTTTGGAAAAGGCCCCGCGAGCCGGCGGATACAAATGGATTTTGGCACGGAAGCTCTATGCCGCCATAGGGCAGACCGGGATACCCACAAGGCGTTACTGCTCAAACACATCAAAGAGAATGAAAAAGAAGGGACCAAGCTGGAAGAACTGCGGCAGATTCTGCCGTTTCTGGGCCGGGGAAGTGTACAGTTCTTAATCAAGGAATTAAAGGATGAGGGAGCCATTATTTCATCCGGTCATACGAAAGGAGCCCGCTGGTTTCCCAAACAAGAATAATTGTATAATTTTTCACAACCTGACTTGATTACGGAGGCGGAATAAAATGAACCGATCAAAAAGAATGTATGATTTGCATACTCAATTACTCATTGATGATTTAATCGAAGGTCTTGCCAGAAAAATTGATACACGGGCAGTGGATATACTGGATATTAAAAATCCCAATTTAAGGTGTGAAAAATGGAAGGCGGTCATAAATGACGCCATGTGCAGTTCTGCCGAAACAGGTTATGTTGATGGGGTAAAGGAGGCGGAAAAGATATGATGTTGGGCACCCGGTAATAAGTACACTGCGACTTATTATGAGGAGACAGTCCATTTTTACACCCCAAAGGGGACCGACAAAGCGCTTCCCCATTACCGGCGCAGCCCCCCTGCAACCGGAGTTTGTAACGGGCACGCTTCCCTATAGCAAAACGATCACGGGCAGGCGGCGGGAGGGCGGTGCGTTGCCGCTGAACATCGCGAACCCGCAAAAACGGCGAACGTATGTTCGCCGTTTTGAGGACGGGCGATGGAAGCGGCAATGCGCCGCCCTCCCGCCACTGTGTCTGTGCCCGTGGGCCGCCACGGTTGCAGGGGGGCTGCTACACCTTGCTTAACAAAAATTCTCTGCTCCGGGCAAGGCTCTCGAAGGGGTCCACCAGCCAGTCACCGTCCTGTTCAATGGCGGCGTAGGGGATGTTCTGGGCCTTGCAGAGGGGGATGATTTCGTCCCAGTCCAGGTTGCCTTCCCCGATTTCCGCGTATTGCCGGGTGCGGTCCTTGATTCGGAAATCCTTAAAGTGGATAACCTTGATCCGGCCGTTCAGTTTTTTGATGTACTTGAGGGGATTGCCGCCCCCGGCCTGGACCCAGAAGGTATCCAGGATGAACTTGATATCCGGGCATTCTTCGATGATGCGGTCGATGGCGAGAACCCCGTTCCATTTCTGGAATTCAAAGTCGTGGTTGTGGTAACCGAAGGTGAGCCCTTCGCCCCGGACCTGTTTGCTGATCTCGTTGGCCTTTTTGATGAACCGGGTCCAGCCTTCCCAGGTATTGGGGTACACGCTGTCGGGACGGGAGCCCAGGCCGATATGATCACAGCCGAATTTTTTGTGTTCGGCAATTACCTTTTTCAGCTCCGCGGAATCCGCGAGCCGGGGCCAGGGAACATGGGTGACGCACACCTCAAGGCCGAGTTCCTTAATCCACCCGGCGAGCAGGTCCGGATCGCAGGGGCCGAAGCCTGAAATCTGGATCACATCGAAGCCGATGGCCTTGACCCGGCGCAGGGTGGCCTCAATGTCTTCGGGGGTCTTGGTGTAGTCCCGGGTATTGTATAATTGGGCAGCCAGTTTCATTTTGTTACTCCTTATCTGGTTTTACTTTATCTTGACGTTTATTTTTCTTTTTGTCACCATGAAACTGAGGCAAAAAATGGATATTCAAGCGGAAACACACCCCATACTTTTCGGTGCAATCGATACCTCTGATCGTTTGACGGCGGCGGCGACCTTCGATCTTTTTCAGGAGACCGCCATCAACCATGCGGAAAATTTGGGGGTAGGCCGGGAGGCCCTGGTCAGGAGCGGTCAGGGTTGGGTGCTTTCCCGGATTTCAGTCCAGTGGGATCGCCGGCCTGCGTGGCGGGAAGAGGTTACCGTGCGGAGCTGGCCCCGGGGCTGGGAAAAACTGTTCGCCCTGAGGGATTATGATATCCGGGACGCCGAAGACAAGCCCATCGTCCGGGGCCGGAGCGGCTGGATCGTTCTGGACATAGAAAAGCGGCGGCCCCTGCGGCCCCAAACGGTTATGGAAAAGCTGCCCCTGAACGATGGCATAAACGCGCTTCCCGGCAGTCCTGTCGCCGTGGATACCCGCGCCGATTATGAGCGTCTTGACGCCCGCATTAGCGCCTGTATCGGCGAGCGGAAGGCCGCTTACTCCGATATTGATTACAACGGCCACATGAACAACACCCGGTACATCCAGTGGATTCAGGATACTATCGAACCCGGAGTGCTGGAGGCCGCCGCCCAAATGCGGCTGGACATCAATTATTTAAGCGAAGTGAAATTCGGCGATACCGTGGAAATTTGGTCTGCCCCTATTGATTCCGCCGATACCGGTGTAGCAGCGAGCGCTTTTGGGGCAGCGGACTGGGCCTATTCCTTTGAGGGCCGCCGCGTCGGGGCAGAGGGCAAGGCCGCCGCATTCCGGGCGGAGCTTCGGATCAGGAAGGACAAGTAACCGGGGCTTATGCATCAAATTCCACCCACCGTACCCGTCCCGCCTGTATGGCGTCCCGAAGCTTTTTTTCCTGATCGTTTAGCTGTTTTGCCGCGCCGCTTTTTACTTCCAGAAAGATCACCTCGCTGATGTCCTTTTCGTTCATCCCCTTAAAGACGATAAAGTCGATGGGCTTGCCCACAAAGCGGCAGTCCCCGGGGTCAAAGGGAAAGCCCGGCAGCAGGGGCGCCATCTGCTCCGAGACGAGGCCCCCCAGCACCGCCCGCGACTGTTTGAGCCGCGCCTTGACGATGTCTTCCAGCTTGTGGGCCTCCCACTCCGCCGCCTCCTGCCTGCGCCCGTGCCGCGAGCCGATACGCAGGCCCAGCAGCAAAAAAAGCACACAGAAAATCAAAAGAATGACGAGAAGGGCGATTGTTTGGGGGGTAAGAAATTCCATGGAGACAGATTGGCATTTAAAACGTAGATTGTCTATTTAACCTAAGGTAAGCCTCCCATATCCACTTTTGGAGGAGGGCGCATTTTTCCGCATCCAGGGTGACCTCCAGCACAGCCTTGTCCCAGATCGGGGGGAACTTGACGCGATATTCCTCGTCAATCTCCGCCTGCAGGCCTGAGTTTTCGGGTTTGACCATCTCCTCTTCCCGCAGCTTGTCCATCTTTTCCCGGATGACGGCGAAATTTTCCGCCGCCCCCCCTTTGAAACTAAAGGCCTTTTTCGGCAGCCCCTCGGGGGATTTGCCAAAGATCACCGTGTAGGCCGAGGCGGCCACCACATAACTGCCGTAGGGTGAACAGTGTTCGCCGTCGAACCAGTAAAGATCGATGTCGGGCCTTTCTTTTTGCACCCGCTCAAAGACATAGCCCGCCGGGGATAGGGGAACCCCCTCTTCTTTGGAGAGCCTCTGGTAGGTGTCGTACATGACAGCCTGATGTTCGGGGAATTTTTTTTCCGCCCAGGGCATAAGGACGATGGGCTTTATGCCCTGGGAGCGGATCAGCCTGATAAGCTCCTTCCCGTCCCGCAGGGTGTCCTCCGCCTTGAGGGCGGGGACGGGGTGGGCCGCCTGTTGCAGCACGGCATAATCGTAGCCTCCGTGGACAAGGGCAAACCGCAGTTCCGCCCCCTGCCTAAGGTGCCATGACCAGTGTACGCCGGGGTGGGCCTGCATGGTCACCTCCACCTCGGTATCACCCGCCGCCTGGGCCAGGGTCTTAAAGATCATGGGCATATCGTTGTAAAACGTATGGCTGTTCCCGATAAAAAGTACCCGCATTTTTTTCATTCTATATTTAGACTGCCTCCAGGGTAACTACCGACTTTGCCGGAAGCCTCAAGGTTATGGTACTGCCTGAGATCGCCATATCCTTGAATTCCTTGATACCTACCTTATCGCCCTGATCAAATGAGTTATAATCCTGCATGTTTGCGGAACTGATGATCTGTCCCGTTACCTTTGAGGGAGACGCACCGCGGAGTTCCAGCCTGACCTTTTGTTCGGTATTGGGATCGATATTGCAGAGGGAAACATGGATACAATCCTCATGGTCAACAGAAGCGCTCGCACTGAGAGCGGGAATGGAAATATTGGACATGGTGTAGTTATCACATTCAACATAGACCGGCAGCTTTACCGCATCCTGGTGTACTTTATACATATCGAAGACATGGTAGGTCGGCGTAAGGACCATCTTTGCGCCTTCGGTCAAAATAACGGATTGAAGGACATTTATGGTTTGCGCGATGTTGGCAATCCTCACCCGCTCGGCATAGTTATTAAAGATATTGAGATGAATACCCGCAACCAGGGCATCGCGGAGGGTGTTCTGTTGATAGAGGAAACCAGGATTAGTTCCCGGTTCAACATCATACCAGGTTCCCCATTCATCCACCACCAGAGCTACATATTTTTCAGGATCGTATTGATCCATGATTGCCCCGTGTTTCTGTACCAGTTCATCCATAAAATAGGCTTTTTTCATGGTAACGAACCATTCTTTTTCGTTAAAAACCGTCGCCGACCCCCGATCAGGCCGATCTCCCGGCACAGTGTAATAGTGCAGTGACAGGCCGTGCAGGGAATTACGCGGGTTGCCTTTCATATAGGTTTTCTGCATCATCACCTCGGTCCAGTGATAGTTATCGCTGTTTGGACCGCAGGCAATTTTAAAGAGGGGCGTATCGCCGTAGTTACGGGCATAAACGGCATACCGCCTAAAGAGATCCGCGTAGTATTCGGGGGTCATCATGCCGCCGCAGCCCCAGTTTTCGTTCCCTATGCCCCACAGACGCACATTGAAAGGCTTCTCCCTGCCGTTTTTTTTACGCAGATCGGCCATGGGACTTTGTCCGTCAAAGTTCATGTACTCTACCCATTGGGATAGTTCCTGTACCGTACCACTGCCCACATTGCCGCAGATATAAGGTTCGCAGCCTATCCGGGCACAGAGATCGAGAAATTCATGGGAGCCGAAACTGTTGTCTTCGGTAACGCCGCCCCAGTGGGTGTTGATCATCTTGGGCCTTTGTGAACGGGGGCCTATGCCGTCCTTCCAGTGGTACTCGTCGGCAAAACAGCCGCCCGGCCAGCGGAGATTCGGCATTTTTATTTTTTTAAGCGCCTCAATTATATCATTCCGCAGGCCCCTTGTGTTGGGAACCGGCGAACCCTCGCCGACCCAAAACCCATCATAGATACAGCGCCCCAGGTGTTCGGAAAAATTACCGTATATATGACGGTTTATCCTGACATTTCCCTGCTGCACATTAACCGCGATCCTGCTCATACAAATCTCCTTTATCCCTTGATGCCGGAAAGGGCGATGCCCTGGGTAATTTGCCGTTCAAAAATCATGAAAATAATTATCGCCGGAATTGAAGCCACCATGTTGACGGTGCTGGGGACCACATAATCTATGAGATAAGTAGTCATCAGGTTTGGAATACCCACCGGCAGGGTAAACATCCTGTCACTCATGGCGCAGAGCAAAGGCCAGAGGTAACTATTCCAGCTTCCGATAAAAGCAAAGATACTTACCGTGACCAGAACCGATTTGGAAAGGGGAATCATGATCCGGGAAAAGATGGTGAACTCTTTTGCCCCGTCAATTCGCGCGCTTTCAATAAGTTCCTGGGGAATGCCCTTAAAAAACGAAGTAATGATGATAAGATTTATGGACCCCGAAATGGTTGGCAGGATCATCCCAAAATAATTATTAATCAAATGCAGTGAATTAGCGGTAATAAAGAGGGGAACAATGGTCGCCTCGCCGGGTACCATAAGGCCCATAAGAAAATAAAAATAGATTTTGTTTTTTCCAAGAAATTTCATTTTTGCCAGGGGATATGCCGTCAGGGAGGCAAAAAGCACCAGAGAAAAAGTAGCCACCGCGGAGATAAACAAACTGTTGAAAAACCAGGTAGGAACCTTACTGTTAAATATTATGGTCGGATAATTCGCCAGGGTATAGGGTGGTTTAAACCAGTCAAAGGCCGATCGCATGGGAGCGCCTTCGGTTTTAAGGGACACAAAGAAAGACCAAACAACGGGCAGCAGATATATTGCCACAATAAACAGGGAAAGAGCGGTAAGGATAATACTTCCCGGGCCATGTTTATAAGTTTTTCTCATGCTGTTTTCTCCGTCCGATTCTGGAATTTAATCTGGATAAACGAGAGTACCACCAGAATGACAAACAGCGCATAGGACATGGCCGCTGCATACCCCATATCATTTTTGAGAAAGGCCGACTCATAAATATACTGGATCAGGGGCCGGGTCATATTACCGGGGCCGCCTGCTGAAATCATATATATCTGCCCGAATACTTTAAAGGATGCAATGATCTGGAGCAGTAAAACAAGATAGATTGTAGGTTTGAGCAGGGGCAGGGTTATCCTGAAAAGCTGATGGGACTTTGCGGCGCCGTCGATTTCGGCGGCTTCGTAAATCTGTTCGGGAATATCCTGCAGGGCGGAAATAAAGAGCATCATGCTGAATCCGGTGGTCCACCACACCGTGGTGGAGGTGACCACCGCCCAAATCAGGTTTGGCTCGGTCAGCCACATAATTTCCCTGCCGGGAGACAGAATTCCCATACTGTGCAGGAGGGTACTGTAAAAGCCCTCATAGGGGGAAACCATAAATTTAGATATATAAGAAACAACCGATACGGAAAGAACATTGGGAATATAATAGCAGACCCGGAATAATTTTTGCATCCGGGTTTTACGGTTCGCCAGCAGCGCCAGGGACATCGCAGCGAGTATCAACAGGGGAACCGTAATAATGACAAAAAAGGCGGTATTCTGCAGGGCAGCCCAGAAATATTTATCTTCGAAAAAACGGGTATAATTGGACAGGCCGACAAAACGGACCTTTCCCATCAGCCCCCACTTATGCAGGCTTACATAAATTCCCTGGATTACCGGCCAGATAATAAACATACTGTAGAGAAGTAAAAAGGGCAGCATAAAGGCAAATGCGGTAAGGGTTTTTTTACCGATTTGTTTATCTTTTTTCTCCATCTGAACCATCCCCATATATGAAAAGGGGGATGCCCGGAAACGGACATCCCCTGGTAACAGTAATTAGTTCTTCAATAGCTCCTGGATCTCATCGGCAATATTCTGAGCCGCTACAGCGGAAGTAGCCTGATTATTCCATACCAGGTCGAGGTTCTTGCTCAGGAGATCAAGAAAGGCGCCGGTGTTCACATTCTTTATGGGGAATACCGCAGTACTGGCAGCCTTTGCATAATCGGCGCGCCGGGGCAGGGCCGTAAAGGCCGGGCTGGACTGAACCGTTAAGCTGGCGGGGATCTGGCCGGATTGCGCCCAGGTAGGTCCGCCCTTGGTGGATACCCAGTAGATAAATTCAACCCCAGCCTGGGTATCGGCGGCGCTGCGGAACCGGTTTGTGGGGATGGTAAAGACATGGGCGTCCATATAGAGGGCGTCATTGGTACCAAAGAGCCGGGGGAAGGGCTGGGCGCCGAAATTAAGCCCCGCAGTGTTGGAGAAAGAGCCGGTGAGCCAGGTACCGCTAAATACCAGCGCTGCCTTTTGGCTCGAGAAAACCGTTGATTGATTTTGAATGCCCGGAAGGATATACCCGTCGGTCCACAAGCTCTTGACATAATCCATGGCCCGGGCGGCAATGGCCTTGTCAAAGGTTACCTGGGTTCCCGCGGCGTTCACCAGCTGGGTTCCGCCCATCTGGAAATAGGTAGCCCACCATGCAGCTCTGGCATTACCCCCGGTCTGGGGCAGGGACAGCACCGTTTCATCGGCCGGCAGGGTTGGCTTGATTTTGTCCATTATAGCCTTGAAGTCCGCAGCGCTGCCCACGCTGATCTGATTACTGCTGTTAACGGGAACACCCGCGGCCTTCAGTTTATCCACATTGACATACATGATTACCCCATGGTTATCCAGGGGCACGGCATATTTTTTGCCGCTAAAGGTAATTCCTTCATTCATGGCGGGAGAATAATCGTTCCAGTTAACCCCCGCTTTGGCAGCATAATCGTCAAGGGCGATAACTATTCCATCTTCTACCATTCTGGGCAGACGGGCGGCATGGGACATTCCGATATCCGGACCCTGCCCGGCGGCTACCGCGACAGGAAGTTTGGTATAATATTCTGACTGATCGATCATGATCGACTCAATTTGTTTTGTGGGGCCGCTATTATTGTAATCCACAAGGATTTGGTCTATATAAGCGGCGTCTGCCCCTCCGAGAAAGGACCAGAACATCAACTTCTTCCCATCGTCCGGCTTGTTCGCAGCACCCTGCTGTCCGCCTCCGGCGAAAACACCGGTTACCAGGGCTATTCCCAAAAGAACCGATAACAGTACTTTTACACATTTCATACATCTTCCTCCAAATAAAAATATTGTAGTAATAAATATCTACTAATCATTAGATTAGTATGAAATTCCCCTGTTGTCAAAAAAAATAATCAAAAAACAAGGAGAACAGCGAATATTGTTAGTTTTATTGACAAATTCCCTGCTTTGTGGGAGTGTATACCATGAAATGTTACCAGCCCAATTACCCCCGCCCCCAGTTTGTCCGGGGAACGGATTCCTGGGAAAATTTGAACGGGCCCTGGGATTTTGCCTTTGATGATAAGAATGAGGGAATTGCCAAAAAGTGGTTTACCAATTTCCCCGAAGCACGGAAAATAATTGTTCCCTTTACCTATGAAACCCCCGCCGGCGGTATTGGCGATCCCGCCCGGCATAATGTGATCTGGTATTACCGGTCTCTTTCAATTAATTTGGAGAAGCAACAGGGCAAGCGGATTGTTCTGCATTTTGAGGGCAGCGATTACCGTACCGGCCTCTGGGTAAACGGCGCTTTTGCGGGGTCCCATGATGGGGGCTATGCACGGTTTTCCTTTGATATTACCGACCTGGTAAAGGCCGGGGAAAATGCTATCGCCGTCCGGGTGGAGGATTCTTTTGATGTCACACAGCCCCGGGGGAAACAGCGGTGGAAGGATGAAAATTTCGGCTGCTGGTATATCCAGACCACGGGAATTTGGAAAACAGTCTGGCTTGAATATGTCAACGAAGAACACATCAGCCGGGTCAAAATGACCCCGGTTTTTACCGAGGGGAAGCTGGAAATTGAAGCGGAAATTAGCGCCGGGAGTTTTGACGGCGGCCTGGAACTGGAAGCGTCCATCACCTATAAAGATATTCCCATCACCACGATCACTGTTTCCGCGGCGGAAAAATGGATCAGGATGAGCGTCGATGTGACTTCCTCTGCTGTCGGCCCATGGCGGCTTCTTACCTGGGCGCCGGAACATCCTCATCTCTACGATATCTCATTCAGACTTATCAGGCAGGGTAAGCCGGTTGACGAGGCTTTCTCCTACTTCGGTATAAGGGAAATCCGTATTGACGGCGCCAACATCCTTCTTAACGGGATGCCCCTGTATCAAAGGCTTATTCTGGATCAGGGTTACTGGAAGGAAAGCCACCTGACACCCCCGGATGAACAGGCCTTTGTTACGGACATTGATAAGATCATGGCAGCCGGTTACAACGGGGTACGGAAGCATCAGAAGATTGAGGATGAGCGTTTCCTCTACTGGGCGGATGTGAAGGGTCTTTTGGTATGGAGCGAAATGGCCGCCGCATACGCATATAACGATGAGGGGGTAAGCAATTTTACCCGGGAATGGATGGAAATTGTGCAGCAAAACTACAACCATCCCGCGATTATTACCTGGACGCCCTTTAATGAATCCTGGGGAGTACCCCATATAAAAACCGATATTGCCCAGCAGCATTTTACCGAAGCCATCTACTACCTTACCAAATCCTATGACAAGTACCGTCCGGTGATCGTCAACGACGGATGGGAACATACCATCTCCGATATCCTCACCCTCCACGATTACGAGGAGCGGGGGGAGGATTTTCTGGACCGGTACCGTGAACATATGGAAGAGATACTGGACAACCGGATTTATCACAACCTGAGTAAATCGGCCCTTGCCGATGGTTATGTATATCAGGGGCAGCCAATCATCATGAGTGAATTTGGGGGCATTGCCTTTAATAATGCTGATTCCGGCTGGGGTTACGGAAACAAGGTAGCTACCAAAGAAGATTTTATCAAGCGCTTCGATACTATTACTACGGCAATGAAGCAGATTGGCGTAATCTGCGGGTATTGCTATACCCAGGTTACTGATGTTCAGCAAGAAATAAACGGTCTTATGGATATGGATCGGAATTTTAAGGTGGAGCCGGAAATTCTGAAAGAGATAAACGAGCGTAAAGTGGGTAACTTTCATCGTATTCACCGGGGAAAATAGGAAATATGACTTCAAAAGAACGGGTCCTGACGGCCTTGTCCCATACTGAGCCGGACTATGTTCCCCTGGACATAGGCGGAATCAACAATACTACCATGCACTATACGGTCCAGGATAAACTCAGAAAACACCTGGGACTTGCCGACAACGGCACGGAAATCAGGGCTTTGAACCAGAATGTGGTAGTACCCGATGACAGTATTCTTGAATATTTCGGAGCCGATTGTGTTTCGCTTTATTTCAATGAATCCCGGCCCTGGAAGGATAACGGCGATGGAACATTCACCGATATGTGGGGGGTCATTCAAAAACCAAATCCTGACGGTCTGTACTTCAACATGGTTGGACACCCCCTGGAGGACGCCGAATCGGATAGAGACATAGACGCCTATACTTTTCCTGCCCTTACGCCTTTTATGATTAAGGGCCTTCGGGAACGGGCATTAAAACATCCTGATAAATGTCTCATCCTTGAAGGCTTCAGGGAGCCGATGTTCGGACTTCCTTCATGGCTGCGAAAAAACGAGAATTTCTATACGGATATTGCCGCAGATGAGGAGCTTTGCGTACATCTGCTGGACAGAATAGTGGAATTTTATTTGCCATTCATCGATTTCATTATGGCCGAAGTCGGCGACCTTGTTGATATTGTTAAGTTTGCCGATGACTTGGGGTCCCAGCAAAGCCTGCTGCTTTCACCTGCCGCATACCGCAGAATCGTTAAACCCCGTCAGGCAAAACTCTACGCCCATGTTAAGGAAAAGTACCACAAGAAAATATTGCTCCATAGCTGCGGCGCCATTCGGCCCATCATCGGCGATCTCATTGAAATAGGCGTTGATGCCCTGAATCCTGTCCAGATTTCAGCCAAAAACATGGAGCCGGAAAAACTCAAAGCCGAATTCGGCGGAAAAATCACCTTCTGGGGAGGCGGAATAGATACCCAAAGTGTTCTCAATAACGCAGGCGTGGAAGAAGTAAAGCGGCAGGTAAAACACAACCTCTCAACCTTTAAACCGGGCGGCGGATACGTATTTGCCCAGGTGCACAATATTATGCCGGATGTACCCATAGAGAACATCCTGGCAATGTATGAGTCCTACAAAGAAAACGCGCATTATTAGGCGCCTGGCGCCAGTATATAGTGAATAATATCCTGCAAAAAATTTAGTTACAATTTCTTGATGTACTTTACATCAATCTCAGCCACTCGGTTTTCAATATCAATTTCGCCTCTTATTTCTACCCGGTCATTTATGCCAATAGAAATACCAAGTAATGTCCAAAGGTCTCGATCAACTTCAACGGTAATATCACCTGTAGAGTCACGGAATGTATATTTTTCACGTCCAATTGATTGTACAATAGTACCTGTCAGTATTACCAGGGAATTATCCGGAAGCCCTTTTGCCTGAATGACTGTAACGGTTTGAACCTGACCGGTGTTTGTTCCGGCGCCAGGACCGGTAAACCCTTGTCCATATACAGAACTAACCGAAAGGACAATCAAGAAAAAACAAATAACACCAAAAGTAGATTTCATATCTATCTCCTATAACGAATGTATATAAAGTATATCAAAAAAAGTATTTTGTCAATGGTTTATGGCATATAGCGTGTAAATATCTGGAAATTCCCTGCTGAACAAGGTATAATGCTTTCAAGCGGGGTAATGCGATTAATGAAAGATTCCTTCGGCAGAACCATTGATTACCTTCGCGTTTCGATAACCGACCGCTGTAATCTGCGCTGTATTTACTGTATGCCCCCTGAAGGCGTCGATTGGATGCCCCATGACGATGTGATCCGGTTTGAGGAAATTATCAGGATCTGCCGCATTATGGCCGTCATGGGGATACGGAACATTAAAGTAACCGGCGGCGAACCGCTGGCGCGGCGCGGCGCGGCGGATCTGGTCCGGGGCGTCAAGGCCCTGCCGGGAATAGAAAAAGTAACCATGACCACAAACGGCGTTTTGTTAGGTGAATACCTGGATGCCCTGATCGACGCCGGACTTGACGCCGTGAACATCAGCCTTGATTCCATGGATGAAGATAATTTCAACCGTATCACCCGCAAAGAAAACCCCGGGCAGATCCTTTTCGCAATCAACCGTGCCCGCGATCTGGGCCTGCCGATAAAAATAAACTGTGTCCCCCTGCGGGGCGTCAACGAAGGGGATATTACAAAGTTGGCGGGCCTGGCGAAAAATAGCAATATAGCGGTGCGCTTTATCGAGCTTATGCCCCTGGGAACAGCCGTTGCGCTGCGGCCCGTTCCGGCGGATGAGGTGATGGCCCTGCTGGAGGGGGAGTACGGCTCCCTCAGTCCCTCGGCGGCAAAGCTCGGAAACGGTCCGGCGGTCTATTATACCCTGCCGGGTTTTGAGGGGCACATCGGTTTTATCAGCGCCCTGAGTCATGGGTTCTGCGAAAGCTGCAACCGGCTGCGGCTCACCGCCGCGGGTTTCCTCAAGCCCTGCCTCTCCGGCGATATGGGGCTTGATCTGCGGAGCCTGCTCCGCAGCGGCGTTTCTGATAAGGGGATTGAGAAGGCAATAGCGGAACTGGTCTCCCGAAAGCCGGCCCACCACAGCTTTGGCGGAACCCAGGACCGGCCGGACCACAGTCAAAAAGAGATGTTCCGCATAGGAGGCTGAAATCGCTCCACACACTCCACCCCGTGGGCGCAGAACCACTCCGCAACCCAATGCCGGTGGCAGGGTTTGTCCGGGGCCTC
>BOAV01000017.1 GCA_026002045.1 Spirochaetia bacterium
AACCGGTGTTATGATCCTGCTGGGACACCCGATCCTGCCTTTCATGGCATTTCCTCCGTGGTATTTGAGTCTTGGTAAACCCATTCTACCATGAGGCGGGTGTCCTATTTGTTTCTGAGTTTAGACATGAGTAAAATTATGCCGTATATGGGCTTCCCCCGAAATTTTTTTCCCTTCTCCGCCTTGTTCCTTTCCGGCCTTATGGCATGGGTTTTAAGCGCCTGTATCAGCACCGGCGTGCCCGATGCTCCGATAGGCGGCGCAGAAATTCTGCAGGACGCCGCTTTGCTGGCGGATGCCGATACCCTGCCGGATGCCGTCCGGGAATCCTATGCGCTTTTATCGAAAGATTTGAAAGATGGGTCCCGCATGGCGGTGATTTCCGTTGCCTCTGAGGATATTGCCGAGGGAGAATTTACCCTGGAAGAGCTTAACCTGCTGCTGGTCAATTCAAAAAAATTCCGCATGGTGGACCGGCGCAGCCTCGATGCAATCAGGGCGGAACAGAACTTTCAGTTAAGCGGCGAGGTGGATGACGATACGGCGGTATCCATCGGGCATTTGATCGGCGCGGAGATGGTGATTACCGGCAGTATCACCCCCTATGGCACGGCGAAGTATCTGCGGATTAAGGCCCTGGATGTGGAAACCGGCGAAATCCGTGCCATGACGTCCCAGCGGTACAATCGTTTTCTATAAAAGGAGATTCCATGAAGCGGATAAATCGTAAGGTGATGATCTTTTTGCTCCTCCTTATCGCAGCTCTGTCCCCCCTTTTCTCCGGGGGCAAACAGGAAGCCGCAGGTTCCGCCACCAGGGGGCGCTATCTGGCGGGACGGGGGATCATCGTGCCTCCGGAAGAGGTCTACACCGACGCCTATATCGCTTCCATCGATTACAAATACCGCCGGCCCGACACGGAAATGGGCATTTATCTCTACAACAGCGCCAACCAGATGAGCCGCCGGGGGCAGGAGGGGATTCTCCAAATCGGCATCCAGGGAAGGAGCATACCCTTCGCGGAGCTTCCCCCCATGAACCTGGCCTTTGTGATCGACACTTCGGACTCCATGAACGAGGAAGACAAGATCGCCTGGGTTAAGGAATCTCTGGAGATTTTTATGAATAAAATCCGGGATGTGGATTCCCTGGCGCTGGTAAGTTTTAACGAGACCGCCCGGGTGCTGTTTGAATCCACCCGGATGGACACCCCCCAAAAGCGGCAGCGCTTCCTTGCGGCGGTGAGGGGCCTTTCCCAAAAAGGCGGGACGGACCTTGAAAAGGGGCTGACCGCGGGGTATGAGCAGGTCCTGGCCAACTACCGCGCGGGATCGGTAAACCGGGTGCTGTTCTTTTCCGATGGGACCGAATTTTCTTCCCGGCTCACCCGCGCCGGAGCCCAGTCCGGGGATGTACGGATTTCCCTGCTCTGGAATAACCGGAACGATCTGGACCTGCATGTGGTAAACCCCCGCCAGGAGGAGATCTTCTACGGCCACCCCCGTGACGCCGCCGGGGGCTTTCTGGATGTGGACATGAATGTGGGGGGCGAGACGACCAAACCGGTGGAAAATATTTTCTGGGCTCAGGGTACGGCGCCCCAGGGCAAATACCGGGTCTATGTGCAGAATTTTGGTTTCCATGAACCAATCCACGGGGCCACCGCTTTTCAGGTGGAGGTGAAGAACGGCAGTGAATACAGCTATTTTGAGGGTAAGGTTTCCGGTTCCGGCAAGGACAGTAATACCGATGTGGTTACTTTTGAGTACAAGGGTTCCACCGCGTTAAAGCAGGAAAAGGCCCTTATCTACCAGCTTGCGGAAACTTATAAGGATATGGGCATTTCCATTTCCACTCTGGGGGTGGGCATCGGCTTTGATGTGGAACTGATGCAGAAGCTGGCGGAGGAGGGGGGCGGCAGTTCCCGGTTTATCAGCGATAGGGAGGAGATGCGGAAGACCTTCGATACCGAATTCGAGCGGATGGCGGTCCTGGTGGCTGGTGATCTGGAAATGGACCTGGCATTTATGGACGGTGTTGAGATACGGGAAACCTGGGGCTACCAGCACCGGATCACGGGCAGCGCGGTTCATTATCAGCTTTCAGGGCTGCACCTGGGGGATTATGAGACCATCCTGGTCCGCTACCGGCTGCCGGCCCAAGCCGCAGGCAACGAGAAGCGGCTGGCCTCTTTCCGGGTAAGGGCCAAGGACATTCTTGGCAGGCCCCTGAATCCCCCGGAACAAAGCGTCAACATCACCCTTTCGGAAAGCCTTGATCCGGTGGACGGCATTTCCAGCGGTATGGTCCTCCAGTCGGGAACCATGCTGCACCTTGCGGAGACCCTCAAGGAAATCGGGACCCTCTACTACGCCGGTCAGGATGATCTTACTGCCCTCTCCCAGTTGGAGCGGGAAGCGGGCGGCCGGGAGCCCACCGCCGAACAAAAACAGCGTATGGACAGCCTTAAGGCCGCGTTCCTTACCCGGCTGGAAAGCGCCCGGCGGCAGGCCGGGGAACGCAGGACGGAGTTGGAAAACGCAAAGCTCCGGCTGGACGATACGGAAGCCTTTACCCATGAGATCGAAATTCTGGAAAAGTACCTTGAAATCCTGGGCAAGGAAATAGTCGATAACGGCGGCCTCATTGAAGCCCCCTCTCAGGGCATCGCCGCCGGGGGTGGAATTGCCGGGACCACCGGGGTGCGGCTTCCGGCGGTTCCCACAGATATGGCGGCCCTTCAGAGCCGGGTAAACGGCCTTTTTAAGGAGATAAGCCTTTCCTTCCCCGAAGGCCGGCGTTCCGTGGCGGCGCTGGCCCCCTTTGCTATCCGTGACCTTTCCGGCCGGGAGGAGCCGCCGCTCCTGACCTACCTGAACGAAAGCCTCCTGGTGGCCCTTACCGGAGACCCCCGGCTTACCCTGGTGGAACGGGGCCGCCTGGACGCGGTGCGGGCAGAGCAAAACCTCCTCCGTGCCCGCGTCCTGGACACCGATGACGCCATTGCGGTAGGTAAATTATTGGGGGCCCAGTTTATCATAACCGGACAGGTGATCCCCATGGCGGCCCAGGTTATCGTCTTTGGACGGGTCATCAACGTGGAAACCGGGGAAATCGTCAGCGCCGCCCAGGTATTTCTGGAACGGCAGTTGGTGGGGGATCTGCTATAGCAAGGCGGGGCCGCCAGTCTTCCCCAAAAGCTGCCCTTTATAGTAAGATATCCGGGTGAACTGCATAACATGCTGCGCCGAAAAGAGGGAGGATTCCCTCTCCGAAGCCTCCCCTTCCGAAAAACTGGTTCTTCTCCCCCCGGACTCACCGGAGGCGGTCAGGGCATACCGTTACTTCCGGCAACAGGGCTTTTGTCCGGCGGATCGGGACAGCTTTCCCGTGTACAAACAATATGAGCAAGCCAGCGGCTTACAGGAGATGAGCGCCGCCATCATCGCCTCGTGGTCCTTTGTCTACCACGGGCTCTACAAGATCATCGCCGGGTACCTCTGCGGGGTGTATTTTTATGAAGGCAAGCCCATCTACTTTACCATACACCGCCCCCGTGAAGATTCGGCCTGTTCCCTGAATCAGATTATCGATATGCTATACCGTTTTTCCCGTGAGGCGGGGCTGCCCTTTTTGCAGATCAAATTCATTGATGAAGCCTACCTTGGGGAATATCAGGATGTCTCGGGTTACCGAATAAACACCGAACGCCGGGATTCCGATGACGAATATGTCTACCGGGTGCAGGACCTGCTTGAGCTTTCCGGGCCGGTGAATTTCTACAAGCGCAAGCGGCTCAAACGCTGCACTGATCGCGCCGATATTTCGCTGCGGCCCATGACCAACGAAAATGTTCACATCTGTATGGAAGTCGAGGAAGAGTGGTGCCGGGGGAAGGACTGTACCTACTGCGCCTCATTCGGCGGCTGCGAAAAAAGGGCCCTGGAGATCATGATCGATCTGTTTGACGATCAGATTCACAAGGGCCTTTTTCTTTATCAAAATGATAAGCCCGCAGGGTATATCATAAGCGAAAAGATAAGCGACAAGCTGGCCTTTCTGTATTTCGGCAAGGCCAACATGGAAGGCCACTTTGTGTACCTTATTTACATGCTGTTCAAAACCTGCTTTCCCGAAGTTGAATACATGAACCTCAACGAAGACATGGGGAGCCCGGGGCTGCGGCTTTTCAAGAGCCACCTGAGCGCCTACGAACTGTGGCCCAAGTACATCTGCACCTATACGAAAGCAAATGAGGGAGTGGGCGGTCAATGAGCGAAAGGCCATTGGCCAGGCCGCCCAAGCGGCCGCTGACCGAAAGGGACCGACATGTGCGGGATTTTCTTTTGCAGCAGGGCTTCTTTCCTGCAGGAGCGGAGAGTTACCCCCTGTTCAGGGATTTTGAAGACGCTGGCCGTCTTTCGGAATTGACCCCCACGGTTTCCACGATCTGGGCCCTGTCCTTTAATGAAGTCTACAAGCTGATTGAAGGCCATCTGGTGACGGCCTTTTTCTTTGAGGGGTTGGAACCCTATTTTGAAATCAACCGGCCTCGCAGTAATGCGATGGATAACGCAGCATTACTGTTGAAGCGCGTGATAGATACGCTCTACGGCTTTGCCATTGGGGCGGGGCTGTCTGAACTGCGGGTCTACGCGGTGGAAGAAAGTTTCCTTGGGGAATTCAAAAACATCGAAGGCTACGAGGTAAGCGCCGACTACAGCGATGATCACAGTGAATACGCCTACAGGCCCGCGGATATTGTAAATTTATCCGGCAACGTGAACCACAAGAAAAGCACCCACCTGAATAAATTTATCGGCCGGGATGGCATCACCCTTGTGTCCATGACCAACGAAAACCACCGGCTTTGTCTCGACATCGAAAAGGAATGGTGCACCCACCAGGACTGCGCGGAATGCAGCGCCTTTGCGGGCTGCGAGTTAAGGGCCCTGGAAATCATGGCGGATATTTACGACGATAATTTTTACGAAGGGCTTTTCGGTTATGTTGACGGGGCCCTTGCGGGGTTCATCATCTGGGAGAAACGGAACCAGGGCCGGGCATATCTTCACTTTGGCAAGGGAAACATCCAGAACTTTTTTGTGTACCTTATCTACATTCTGGCAAAGGATAAACTGTCCGGCATCGAATTCTTAAACATAAACGAAGACATGGGTAAGGAAGGGCTGCGGCGTTTCAAAAAGCACCTGGGGGCCCATGAACTTTGGCGGAAGTACCTCTGCACCTTTGTTAAAAAAGAGGTCTAGGGTGGCAGGCAACACCCGTGACTATTTTTTGCGGCAAGGTTTTCTTCCCATGGGAATAAACAGTTTTCCTGTTTTTAAGCAATTTGATTCAGGCGGCAGACAGTTTCACGAACTCACCGCAACGGTTTCTTCGATATGGGCCTTTGGATTCGATGCGGTTTACAAGATAATTGATGGCTATTTGTGCAGCGTGTGGTTCTATAAATCAGGTCATGTTTATTTTGTCATCCAGCCACCGCGCAGTATTACTGCTGCCGCTTCCCTCTCACAGTTACTTGATACGCTTTATGCCCTGGCCGCCGAAGCCGGGATACCCGCGTTACAGCTCTGGGCGGTGGACGAGGGGTTGCTCGCAGACCTGCGGCAGCTTAAAGCCTGGGATGTCTTGTCTGAACACAGCGAGGATTGCAGCGAATATGTGTACCGTACTGCGGACATCATTGAATGGAACGGCGGGGTCAACCTGAATAAGCGGAACAGCCTTAAACGCTGTTTTAATACCCCCAATATTGTTATCCGGCCCCTGACCAGGGAAAATTTTCCCCTCTGTTTTGCCGTTGAGGATGAGTGGTGTATCCATCAGGACTGCGATTCCTGCTGGGTCTTTGCCGGATGTTTAAAGGACTCTCTGAAAAACATGGCGGAAATCTTTGACAACAGTATTTATGATGGGATCGCCTTATATATTAATGGGAAACCTATGGGTTACGCTATTTGGGAAATAATGGATGATGGAGCCGGTACAAAAATCGCATACGTATATTTTGCAAAATCGAATGTTACCAACTTCAATGTGTACCTTTACTACATGGTGGCGAAAGATTATTTATCCGTGGCCGGAGTTGAATATGTTAACAACGGTTACGATATGGGCAAGCCGGGGCTGCGCACTTTCAAAAAGCACCTCAGCGTTCACGAGCTTATGCCGAAATATTTATGTACGTTAATACATAAATAATTTGACATAAATCATGCAATCATCTATACTTTTTCCATTATGATTCGTGTTACCAATCCAGTGCTTCCCGGTTTTCATGCGGATCCTTCCATCCTGCGGGTGGGGGATGAATATTTTATAGCCAATTCAACCTTTGAATGGTACCCCGGTGTGGAAATACACCGTTCCAAAGATATGATCAGCTGGGAATCCGTTCCCTCTCCTCTGGGTGAAAAGCGGCTCCTGGATATGGCGGGGAACCGGGCATCCAATGGTATATGGGCGCCCTGCCTTAGTTATGCGGAGGGCCTTTTCTGGCTTATCTATACCAATGTCCGCAGTTGGAATGCGGGACCATGGAAAGATACGCCGAACTTCCTTACCACCGCACCCTCAATAGAGGGCCCCTGGTCTGACCCGGTGTTCATGAATTGTTCCGGTTTTGATCCCTCATTGTTTCACGATGATGACGGGAAAAAGTGGTTTGTAAACATGGAGTGGGACTATCGGCAGCCCAAGAATCCGGAGGGGCCCCAATTTTCAGGGATCCTGCTGCAGGAATATAATCTGGCGGCAAAAAAACTGACCGGCCCCATCCGCAAAATTTTTCACGGTTCAAACATCGACGCCGTAGAAGGCCCCCATCTTTTTAAACGGAATGGCTGGTATTATGTTATCGCCGCCGAAGGGTGCACGGGGTACAATCACGCTGCAACCCTGGCCCGTTCCCGTTCCATCGAAGGGCCCTATGAAGTGCATCCCTATAATCCGCTGATCACTTCCTACGGACACCCGGAACTGCGGCTGCAAAAAGCCGGTCACGCCAGTATTTGTGACACCCCGGAGGGGCGCAGTTATTTGGCCTTTCTTTGCGGGCGGCCCCTGCCGGGAACACAGAACTGTGTCCTTGGTCGGGAGACCTCCATTGTTGAACTTGAATGGCACGACGACTGGCCATACATAAAGCCGGAACCCGGGCAGGAGCTTTTCAGGGACGGCATTGTATGGAACTATCCCACCGATACCTTTAGCCCGCCGATCCCGAAAGGTTCAAGTGCGGCGGCCCCCACACCGGCGGAGCTTGCTGTACAACATTCCCGGGTTTACCGTTTCAACGAAAAAAAATTGCACAATGATTTTAAAACACTCAGAACCGAACGGGACCCCGCTGTATATTCCTTAAACGCCCGTCCCGGTTTTCTGCGGCTGCGCGGCGGCCAATCCCCGGTCTCCACTTTTGATCAAACTTTATTGGCCCGGCGTCAAACGGATTTTTCTTTTAAGGCGGAAACCCGTCTTGAATTCAGCCCAAAGAATTTTCAGGAATTGGCGGGCCTCTGTTGGCGTTATGATGAAGCGAATCAATACCTTTTGGCGATAACCCATGACGAAAAATTTGGAAGGGCCCTTTTGGTGCTGACCATGGTTGGCGGGGTGTTTGCCAAAAGCAAGCCCATTTCCGTGCCCGATGAGGGCCCCCTGCATCTTGGGCTTACGGTGAATGAACGCTGCGGAAGTTTCCGGTATTCACCGGACGGAAAAACCTGGGCGGAGCTGAGGCCGGCGCTGGATGCGGCGGTGCTTTCCGACGAATATTACTTTCTGGGCTTTACCGGCGCTTTTACGGGTATCTTTTGTGTGGATACCGCAAAGTATGAAGCAACTGCGGATTTTGAATATTTTTCTTATACTGCGATTGGTTAAAAACAGTATTACTACAGGGGCTGTCAGGAGGGTAATGCCCGGACAGCTTTTTTGTTTTTCGGAGGCTTAAAAAATGTCAGGGGAAAATAATAAAAAGGTAATTCTTCACGGCCTTGAATCCGTTGAATATGAACATAACGATGAAGCTGAATTAATCAAAGCGTTAAACAGAAATGTAATTATCAATAAAGTATTTGATATTGCCAGTGAATATGGCATAGAACGTGCGCTGGTATTGGAATATACGGGAAGCTCGATAGAAGTAACAAGCACCAATTTATCTGATATATATAATGTTTTCAGCAGCGCCTGCCGGATATTAAATATTGCAAACAAACCAAGGTTATATGTTGAAAACAATTACGACATTAACGCCTTTGCATCCGGTATAAATAATCCGATAGTTGTAATTACCTCAGGGGCCATTGAAAAATTAACAAAACAGGAATTGTTGTCGGTTATGGGGCATGAGCTTGGGCATATAAAAAGCAGGCATATGAAATATAATCTATTGCAAATGGCGCTTCCCTATATAAAAAATTTAATTCCGGGGATCGGTGGATTATTAACAGAAGGGGCGATGATATTATTATACAGATTTAACCGAATAGCTGAATTAACTGCCGACCGGGCAGGTTTGTTGGCCTGTCAGAATATTGATGTTATCACCACCAAATTTATAAAACAATCCGGTTATCCCGTTTCATATTATGACACAATCAATACTGCTGAATTTGCAAAACAATATAATGACTTTCAGGAAATTAATGAAAAGGCTTTTACAAAATTGGTTAATACTTTAACAATGCTTCATGCAACACATCCGTGGACCGTAAACAGGGCAAAAGAAATAAACAGTTGGTATGCTTCCGGAGAATATGACGAAATATTATCAAGAAGAATCAAACTAATTGGAAAATAGCAGAAGCATACACTACCCCGGTTAAGCGATCTGCTCTCATAACCCATAGGCTTTTATCTTGTTTAAAATTGTCTTTCTGCTCAATCCCAGCAGTTCTGCAGCTTTAGTGCGGTTGCCTTCGCAGCGGGCCAATGCGTCAATGATCGCCTTCCTTTCCAGCGCCTCCATTGACAAGGGTTCTGAAGAACCCAGGCCCGCAGGGCCGGCTTTTGCCGGCACTGATTCTGCGCCGGCTACGGGCTTCGGTTTTTGCGCCGGGACAAGCGGTATGGCCTTCTGACTTTCGTGCAGATCAACATCCTCCGCACGGATGATGTTTCCTTCACAGTAAATCAGCGCACGCTCAAGGATGTTTTCCAGTTCGCGGATGTTGCCGGGGAAGGAATAGGCGGAAAGTTTTTGCAGCGCCCCTTCGTCCAGGGTAAAGGCGCCGGATCGGGAAGGGCGCCTGGCAAGGATGTGGGCGGCAAGGAGGGGGATGTCGGCGGAGCGTTCCCGCAGCGGAGGAAGGCTTATCCGCAGCACGTTGAGGCGGTAATAAAGATCCTCCCGAAAGCGGCCTTCCCGCACCAGGGTTTCCAGGTTCTGATTGGTGGCGGAGATGATCCGGGCATTGATGGGAATGTCGCTGACCCCCCCGAGCCGCCGCACCTTCCGTTCCTGTAAGACCCGCAGGAGTTTTACCTGGAGGGGCATGGGCATCTCGCCGATTTCATCGAGGAAGAGGCAGCCCCGGCCGGCAAGTTCAAAGAGTCCCTGTTTGCGGGCGGCGGCTCCGGTAAAGCTGCCCTTCTCGTGGCCAAAGAGCTCGCTCTCCATAAGCCCCTCGTGGATGCCGCCGATGTTCACCGCCACAAAAGGTTCGTCACGATCCGCACCGCGGGCGTGGATCTCCCGTGCGGCAACTTCCTTCCCGGTACCGCTCTCCCCGGTAATAAGCACCGTCACATCCGAAGCGGCAATTTTGTCTATTTGAATAGACAATTTTTGCATCTCCGGGGTGTCCCCCACCTGCATGGTCCCGTTGGTGGTACGGCGATCCGCTTCAATCACATTTTCCCGGCGTTTGTTTTCCACCAGTGACCGGAGCCGTATCACCAACTCCGCGGGATCAAAGGGCTTTACCAGGTAATCCTTTGCCCCGGTCTTTAAGGCATCAACAGCATCACTGATTTCACCATGGGCGGAGATCATGATCGCCGGGGCGGGGATGCCCTGTTTCAACATCCATTCCAAAACCCCCTGCCCGCTTATTCCCGGCAGCTTGAGGTCCAAAATCACCGCGTCAAAACTTTCACCTTCAAGCTGTTTCAACGCCGCCTCGCCGCTTTCCGCCTCCACCGAATCGATCCCTTCAAGGCTCAAGTATTTTTTCAGCGATCCGCGAATGTTCTTTTCATCATCCACAATTAATATGCGCATTTACTTATCCTCACTAAATATCAGCTCTGCGGACGCGCCGCCGCCGTCCCGGTTTTTCAGTTCGATGGAACCACCGGCGGCTTCAACAAAACGTTTACTGATCGAAAGGCCGATTCCGGTGCCGGTACTCTTGCTGGTAAAAAAGGGATCGAAGACCCGTTTCAAATCAGCCTCGCTGATGCCCTTGCCCCGATCAACAACGTTGATAGTAATACTGTTACGGCCCGCATTCCGGATAATTGACGCGCCGATTTCTTCCGGCGGCCCCCCCGCTTCCAGTGCGTTGCGGACAATATTTTCAAAAACTGAACGCATCCGGTCCGCATCGGCAAGGATCATATCGTCACGGATTGAATCATCGCTGATGATATTTCTGCCGCAGATCCGCTGGGAAACTTCCGCCAGCGCGTCGTAAACATTGACTTTTGTCCGGTTCCCCGCAGCGTCCCGCAGAAAATCATTCACTCGGTACACCAATGCGGAAATCCGGTCAACCTCTTCATTGATCCGGTTAATTTCATCCCCGGCGTTTTCGCCGTTTATTTTTTGCAGGATGCCGGTCTGGAGCCGGATCGACAGAAGGGGATTCTTGATCTCGTGGGCCAGGGTGCTCGCCGCAGTTCCAAGAACCACAAGATTTTTTTGCGCCTCGAACCGTTCGCGGTATTCCCGGTTGCGGAGGTACAGGTGGCGGATATAAAAAACCAGGGCCAGCATAATCAGTTCAATAAAAGGAAAGAGGATCGTAGTCACCGTATTGGTGCGCCAATATGCAGGATGAGAAATATCGATGTAAAAATAAGCGCTTCCTGCCAGTGTGTTAAAGAAAGGATTATTTTCACGGAGCGGGTTATTCTGCTTTGGCGGGTTGTTATTACGCCCGCGGTTCCGATTGTTTGGATCATTGGGAGACGGGATCGGAGATGCGAACATCCGTTCGGCATGGATCACAAACTTTATCCGGTTGCCCTTCTGGTCGGGAATGGTATACCTGCCGAAACGATCACGGGAGGTACTTTCAGCCAGCATCTTTTCGTCAAAAATCTGGGGTGTCACGCCCCAGCTGTATACCGACACAAGATCCCTGTTATAAACAGCGAAGCCGACGATCCGTTCCGACAGCACGGAGTTTGCCTCAATGGCGGAACCAAAATCGTCAAAATTTTGCTGACTGGTAAAAAGCGCATTAAGTATCCGCTCGTTGTCGTTATCCCGGATAAGCCGTGCACGATCCCGCAGGCCCCAGATGACAAAAATCGTGAGTGCGGAAAGCAGGGCCCAGCCGAGAAAGGCGGCGATCCATGACGATGTCCGTTGCGCAATTTTCATCTTTCTATATTACCTTATACTCGCAGATAATAACAGAGCGGTTAAGGCATCTTCCTCCGCAAAGGCTCCCAGCTTTCTGATATTTGAAAGGCTCAAAAGAAACCCATACTGGGAACGGATAAGCTGATTGCGGTTTGAACTCACCAGCGCCGATGCGTCGGACAGGGCTGCAACCGAATTCTGGGAAAGCCGGAAAAGTTCCATCACATACTCAAAATGCTTTTCCGCATATTCGAATGCCCTGCGGGTAGAAAGAACCGAACCCGCATTGGTGATGAGGCCCAGAAAAGCAGTTTGCAATTCTGTTGCAAGGTTTTCTTCCGCATCCAAATAATTCAGCGCCGCCTGATCACGGAGTATCTGCTTTTGTTTCACATTGTTCGCCGTTACCCAAAAGTCCAGGGGTATGCTGCCGCTCAGGGAGAGACTTCCCGAAAAGGGTCTAAGTCCACCGGCGGTACCGGAGGCGCCGGAATAGTTCAACCCCGTCGAGACTGAAGCGCTCAAGGTCGGGACATATTCCCTGGTGGCGAGGGTAACGTTTTTTTCCGCCTGCTGACTTGAAAGTGCAGCCCTGGCGAGGGCAGGATTATTTACCGCTGCGGTTTTCAGCAGATTGGTATAAAGAACACCGGTCTCCGCATCGGTTAACGCCGCAAGCCCCTTGATCAATTCTTCGTAAGTATCAAAATCAAAGGCCTCGGGAACCGGCGTTTCCTTAAGGCCCGTAAGGTTCCTAAGCTTTACACTGCTTGAAAGAAGATCCCGCTTTGCCTGGTTTCGGGCGTTCTCCTTCGTTTCTTTTTCTGCCAGTGCCTGCAAATAATCACCGGCATTCATCATGCCGCTTTGGGACCGCACTTCCGCAGTACTCAGGCTGAGCTCCGCAGTTTGCAGCGCAGACTCCGCCGATTCAAGACTTGCCGCTGCCTGCAGCACCCCGTAGTAGGCGGTATCTGTCTCGTAAAGGACGGCAAAATATCCCTCAAGGGCATTCTTCTGCGCCATCTCCGCAGCAATACTGTTAAGGGTTTTCTGAACAAGACTTTTCCCGCCGTCGAATATACTCTGGTGGACACCGATACTGATGCCTGTGCTCAGGTTGTCTTTAAAATAGGTATCTCCCATTTCATCGGAATTCCAAAGGCCCGTTGATGCGGAAGCCCCCAGTGAAAGGGTGGGCAAATTCGAATAAATACGTGACTTCTCGGTCAGCTGACTGCTTTTTATCGCAAGATTGTACCCGGCAAGGCTGCGTGAATTGGCCAGCGCAAGCAGCCGTGCCTGATCCAGGGTTAGTGTTTCCGGAGGGGAACCTCGGCCCAAGCTCCCATTAGGGGAGCCGGCCTCGGCGGCAAGTCCTGCATCAGCAAAATACACAGATAAGAAAACCATTGTCAATGTAAAAAAAATCTTTTTCATATTTACCTCATTCATAACGTAGTGCATCTATCGGGTATAAACCCGCCGCTTTTCTTGCCGGATAGAACCCGAAAAAAATGCCGACCAGCGCCGCAAAAAGCGCCGATCCCGTGACAATCACCGGGCTTACCGATGTGGGAATTCCCATGGCCGATAAAATTTTACAGACCAAAAACGCCATAGCTATGCCGATAAAGCCGCCCATAAGGCTCAAAATCACCGATTCGGTGAGAAACTGAAAAAGAATATCCCGCTTCCGTCCGCCTACCGCCATTCTGATACCTATCTCCCGGGTCCGCTCGGTAACCGACACCAGCATGATGTTCATGATCCCGATGCCGCCCACGAGGAGAGACACTCCGGCAATGGCGGCCAGCAGCGTTGTCAGTGTCTTGGAAGTGGCCGAGGCCATGTCGATCATATCCGCCTGATTCATGATGTCAAAATCCGCAGTTGCGCCTTCGGCGATCTTGCGGGATTCCCGGAGGATCAGTTCCGCTTCTTTTTGAGCCGCTTCCATATACTCTTTGTTCACTACGCTCATGGTGATGGAATTGATGTCACGGGTATTGTTTAAACGGGTCATCGCCGTGTCCAGGGGGATCATAATGATGTCATCCTGATCCTGACCGTTCATGCCTGCGCCCTTGCTTTCCAAAAGACCTATAACGTCAAAGTAGACAGAGCCAATCCTGACCTGCTGCCCCAACGCTTCTTCGGCATCGCCGAATAAGTTTTTCGCCGTGGTACGTCCCAGTACCGCTACGCGGTTCCGGTCGCTGAGGTCTTCCTCGTCAAAAAAGCTGCCTGAGTCCACCGCCCAACTCCGGGCGATGAGGTAGTCCGGCTCCACCCCCTGAACCTGCACCGATGCGTTCCCCTGGGCGCCTACCGCGTTAAATGTACTCTGGGTTACTCCGGAAATTGCGGCGGCATAACTGGCCTCGTCTTTAAGTTTTTTCACATCGGCTTTGGTAAAGGCGGCAAAACGAAACTGCACATTGCCGCCGCTTCGACTGATAGTCCGCCGGGTCATTACGGTTAAAAGGTTGGTTCCCATGGATGATATCCGCGATTCAATAGCCCGTTGTGATCCTTCCCCCAGGGCCACCATGATAATCACCGAGCCCACGCCGATGATCACCCCCAGTGAAGTGAGAAGGCTCCGCATCCGGTTACGAAGGATAGACCTGAAACAGGTATACAGTAGTTGCGCTAGGTTCATGATGCGGCCCCCGCCAATAAGGCATGGTCTTTTTTCCACGCCGCCAGATCGTCCAATGCGCTGCGCCGTTCTGTCACCTGCTTATCGGAAACCAATTCTCCGTCCCGCAGGGTGATGATCCTTTTGGTGTAGGCCGCCAGTTCCGGCTCGTGGGTTACCATAACAATGGTTTTCCCCCGGCTGTTAAGTTCCTGAAAAAGCCCCATGATCTCCAGCGTCATCCCCGTGTCCAGATTCCCCGTGGGCTCATCCGCCAGAATAAAAGCGGGATCGTTCACCATGGCCCGGGCGATGGCCACCCGCTGCTGCTGTCCGCCTGAAAGCTGGGAGGAATAGTGATCCATCCGTTTCTCAAGGCCCACTTCCCGGAGGGCTTTGGCGGCCCGTTCTTTTCGGCTTTGGGCGGTCAACCGTTTTTCATCTTTTTCCCGGCGGCGGTAAAACAGGGGAAGCTCCACATTTTCCAGCGCCGTAGTGCGGGACAAAAGATTAAATGACTGAAACACAAAACCGATTTTCCGGTTTCTGATGTAGGCGAAGGTGTCAGGGTTTGATGTCGAAGTTTCAATGTTGTCCAATGTGTAGGTTCCCTCGCTGGGTTTATCCAGGCATCCTAAAATATTCATCAGGGTTGATTTCCCCGATCCCGACGGCCCCATGACCGAAACAAATTCTCCGGCCCCGGCGGAAAAATCCACGCCCCGCAGAGCCCGCACCACCACCGCCTCTTCCCCCTGCTTTCCTTCCATCCTGTAGATCCGTTTGATCCCCCGTAGTTCTATCACCGGCCGCATTAGATTTTCTCCCGTAAAACGATCTGCATTTTTTCGAGATCTTCAGTGGACAGTATCTCTGTACTGGTACCGTTGGTGATACCGGTCTGTACCCGTATCACCTCAAGTTTGCCCTCGCTGTTAAGGTACCAGAGATTCCGCATGACGATTGCATTTGCCGCAGCGCTGGACCGCCCGCTCCCCTGGCTTCCCGAAGGCATTACCCGGGCTCCGCCGGGGCCGCCCATTGGCCCGCCGCCGGGGCCTCCCTGGCCGCTCGTACTAACAAGTCCGGCTATACCGGTTCCCGTCTGCGTCGTAGTAGCCGCGGCGGCCGCGGTGGTTTTTGTCTGAGCACGGGCCTCTATGGCAGCCTTCCGCTGATCTTCATCCATGTTTTTTAACCCCGCGTTAAAAACCATGTCCGCAATTTCATCGGCGCTGAGGCCGGTGGGCTGATACCGCAGGGCGGCATTAGATGCCATAAGAATGTTTTCTCTCCGCTCCACAATAAAATCCACCGCGCAGGTCATCCCCGGCAGGAGCGCGCCGTCACGATTTTCCACATTGATGATCACCGTATAGGAAACCACATTGCTCTGAACCGTGGGTACCATCCGCAGTGTTTCCACCACTCCGGTAAACCTTCGCCCCGGTAAACTTTCCAGCGTAAAGCGCACCTGCTGCCCCTTGTGTATCGAGGCTATGTCCAGTTCGCCGACCGCGGCTTCTATCTGCATCTCCTCGAGATTTTCCGCCAGGGTAAATATGCTCGTAGAATTGCTGTTGGAGCTGTCCACCACCGTATCCCCCACGCTGATATTTCGTTCCAGCACTATGCCGTCGATCGGACTGGTGATATACGCATATTGATTGATCTCGGTTTCAATGACCCGCAGACTCGCCTCCGCCGAGTCCAGCTCCGCCTTCTGGATAGCCAACGTCGTTCGTGCGCTGGTAAGCTCGTACGCAGAGATTAGATCTTTATCCGCCAGTTTTTTCTGGTTCTGATAATTGAGATTCTGCAATTCGTAGTTGGCCCGGGCCTTTACTACGGAGGCCATCTGCTGTTCCCGTTGGAGACGGAGCATATCGGTGTTAAGTTCCGCCAGCACATCCCCCGCCTTGACCTGCTCATTGTAATCGGTAAAGATCTTTTCGACCTTACCGCTCATGCGGGGCAAAACCTTAACGGTAGACACCGGGTTCAACGTGCCTGTGGAGCTGACCGTTTTTTCCAGGGTCCCCCGACTGACGGTGGTAAACTCGTAGGCCCCCGCTCCGGACCTGGCCCCACCCTTTGGGGAACATCCCGTCAAAAACAGCATCAGCGTAATCGCAGCGGCAAGCAGAGCAAAAGGCCGGACAGCTATGATTTTCATTATTATCTCCTAATTAATAATAAGCAGAAATCGTGCCAAGTGGATTATCGCAAAATTCACCCCCAAAATAACCGGGAACTGTAAAAAAACTACCCATTTTAAGCCGGAATATGTATTTTTTACCCGGTAAATGGCCTTGCAGGAATGAAGATTTCCTGATATGATAGAATTCAAGTTTAATTTTTGAGACTATTTACAAGGAGTTATGATGAGTGTACGTGCAACGGAAAGATTGGTCGGAGATGTGGTTATTGCATCAGGGCTTTCAAACAGCCCGAAAATGGTGGCGCAGTCGGTGGATATAGACGCCAAACTGGTTACCACCATTTGGTTTTCTGACGCTCACGAAAGCCAGATCGCGGTATTCCCCGCCAGCGCCCTTGACCGGTTTGAAGCCCCGGCCGCTTCTGCCAGGAAACCGGCAGGAAAGTCCGCCGCCGGGAAAAAACCCGGCCGCAAAGCGAAGTAGGGCATAAAAAGTCCCGTCCTTTAAAAGGGCGGGACTTTTTTCATAAGAGATCCGGCTTGCCGGCCTCCGGTTCAGCCGCTATTGGGCCTGCAGCTATTGGCTGAAAAACCGCCGCTTCCACCTGTTTCAACTTCCATACCAGCGCCACCCCTCCGCAGGCAGAAAGAATATCCCCTGCGGCAATAAAAAGAAGGCTCCCTCCCACAATCCAAATAAAAGATTCGGGATCGTTCATAAAAAACGCATTAATGATCCGCTCCCACGAAAAAACGCACCATCCCAGCGCAGAAACCGCGGAAATCACCTTCCCCGCCGTATAAAGGGGTACATACGCCCCATATCGTTGCGGGTCCAGCCGCACAAACAGGGCCATCAGCAGAAAAAGCACATTTGCCGCCCCATACACCAGAACGGGAAACACCACTCCCTCCTCTGTCGGCGCCGCCCGGCCAATTACCCAGACCAGCGCAGCTAAACGGACGAACTCATATACAAAAAGAACCCCTCGCAGGGGCCGATATATTCCCATATCAAAAATCTAAGGGTATGAGGGGGGAGGGTCAAGGGGGATGTCAACATACCGGCGCATAAAAAAACGGAACCCCGGTACATGCCCTGGGTTCCGCTCTTCGTAATTTATCCGCTCCCGGCCGATGGCCCGGAGTCAGGGGCCTTAGAGTCCAAAGGCCTCCATGATTTTATCCGCCGTCGCGTTAATGATACGGTCGTTGACGTATGAGGGATCGTTGATCTTTGCCCTGAGCTCGGCAACCCGGTCGGCCCGTACATCGGGGGCGGCAGCCTTGATCATTTCTATGGCGCGATACAATTCACCTTTCTCAAGGGCCTCTGTGGAGAGGCTGATGGAGTCGGATTTTGCGCTCTGGCTTACGGGCTCATTCCTTCCCGGCTTTTTACCGGGCTGAATTGGCTCTGGAAAACCTACTCTTTCAATTGTCATACTCATATCCCTACCTATACCTATTATCGGCACAAAGCTGCTAATAGTTTACACGCTTATTGGATTTCTTTCCAGATACATAGACGGAAAATTCGCCCATTTGTCTGTTTTTTTCACCCAATTCCGCATAAATTTCCCCTGCGGTTCCCCGCAAATACTCTTCGTGGACCTTGGTCATTTCCCGGCCCACACAAACATAACGCTCACAATCAAATTCGGCAAGATCCTCGAAAAGCTTGAGTATTCTGAAGGGAGATTCGTACAAAACAAAGGCCGATTCGGTTTCCAGCAGTTCCCTGAGCCGGGTCCGCCGCCGCCCGGCCTTGGGGGATAAAAATCCTTCAAAAATGACGGTTTTATCCATACCCCCGGCCACGCTGAGAAGGGAGGCGAAGGCCGAGGGGCCGGGGATAGGGATAACCTTATGCCCCGCCTCCACCGCCAGCCTGACCAGCACCGCACCGGGATCGCTCACCGCCGGGGTGCCCGCATCGCTGGCAAAGGCGGCGTTTTTGCCCTCGTTGAGCTCCGCAATCACCTTTTCCGCCGCAAAGCCCTCGTTTTGGGATCGGCAGGAGATCATCCGCACGCTGATCCCCAGGTGGCTGAGGAGTTTGAGGGTCCTTCGGGTGTCCTCGCAGGCAACCACGTCCACGGTTTTGAGAATTTCCGCCGCCCGGAAGCTGATGTCCCCCAAATTCCCGATGGGTGTGCCGATAATATACAGGGTTGCCACCCCTCAAGTATAGCCATGGGGTGCATAATCGGCTAGCAGGCGGGATAGGACGGGGCAGGGCGCAGAAAATGGGTTCTTATATTTTTATATTGATCGTCATTGGCATCCTGCTGCTCTGGATCGGGTTTACCCTCTTTTTCGGGAACAGACGCGGCAGGGGCCGGGGCGGGAATAAGGGCGGCCACGGTCCATCTGCCGGGAAACACCGGCGGGGGCAGGTGTCGCAGGAATCTATTGAAGAGGGTATCGCCGGGGATCCCCAGGTCTGCCCGATCTGTTCCGCCAAACTCCCAAAGGGGGAACTGGTCAAATCTTCGGCCTTTCCCTCGCTCAACGGCAGGGACCGGCTGATGCACATTCAGGGCTGCGTCTATTGCCTTAAAGGCAAGCGTCCCCGGTACTGTCCGGTTTGCGGCGCATCCCTCAGGGACGATGAATACCTTATTTCACGGATCTTTGAGCGGCCGGGGCGATCCCATGTGCATGTTATCGGGTGTAATCAATGCCGGGGCTTGCATGCGATAGATTAGGCCAGGAAGACCGGGCTTCACTTCTCGGCCTGCAAAAATTTCCAGTCGCCCCCCGCCTGTTTCTCCATCTGTTTTATCAGCGCCGCCATGTCCCGGCTCAGGGGCGCGTTCAGGGTAAGGCCCTTGCCTGTGGGTAAAACCAGCTCCGCTGCGTGGAGGCCGAGCCGGGAGAGGAGGGGCTTTTCGTCAAAGGGGTCGCCCCGCCAGCCACGTTTGAAGGATGAAAGCAGTACCGGCTTGCTGTTGCCGTAGAGGGGATCGCAGACCACAGGGTGACCCAGGCTGCTCAGGTGGACCCGGATCTGGTGGGTCCGGCCGGTTTCGGGGAGGGCTTCCACTACGCTGTAGTTACCGGCGCTTCCCAACAGGCGGAATTTTGTAAGGGATTTTTTCCCCTGGTATTTGTCGATAATCGTATGATGCTGTTTGTTGCCGTTGGGAACCAGGGGCAGATCGCAGACCGTTTCCTTCCAGGCGGGCCGGCCATGGACTACCGCATAGTAACGCTTTTTTACCAGCCGGTCCTCAAAGGCCCGGGACAGCGTTTTGTGGGTTTCCTCGTCTTTGGCGAATACCACCACACCCGAAGTGTCCTGGTCGATGCGGTGTACCGTGTAAAGCCGGTGGGGGACATCCGCCTTTTCGTTCAGGAATGCTTCAAGGAGTTTATCCAGCCGTTCCCTGGAATCGTCCCAGCGGTCGGCGCTGACGGCGATCCCTGCCGCCTTGTTTACCGCAGCAATGAAATCATCCTCATAGATAAGAGAAAAGGGGGAATTTTGTTTCATGAAACCTGAGTGTAACGCTTTTACCGCGCCGCGTCTTCCGCCGCGATCCGTTCATTGGCCTGTATCTGATAACAGTCCGGAGGCAGTTCCATAAACTCTATCCGGTTGCCGTCAGGATCGTGGGTCCAGAACTGGAGGCACTTGGAAAATCCTTTCTTTAACTCCGTATCAATGGGAGCGCCCCGGCCCCGGACTTCCTCAAGGCACTTGGCTAAATCATCCACTTCAAAACAAATGTGGTTAAGTCCGACTTCGGTTTGATGATCCCCGCGCCCGTCTGTGGTCCCGTTGGGGAAAATCTCGATGTAGTTGCTGGGGGCCACAAACATGTGAACGCTCCCCAGCTTGCCCCCTTCCAGATTATGCATGCGGAAGGCTTCCTTCATGCCCAAAACTTCCCGGTAAAATTTTGCGGTTGCCTCAATGTCCCGTGCCCGAATGGCTATGTGGCCGATTCTCTTGATAGTCATAGATTACTCCCTGATCATACTTACTTTACCTTGACCGCCTGCATCTGGGCCTTTACCGAAAGTTCCGCCGCCTTAAAGCAGTGGTCCTGGGTCATGGCGTTTTCCGTGCGGTTAAGGCAGTCCAGGATGAGCTGGCCAAAGTAGGGATAGCCCACCTTGCCTTCCACATGATAGTAGGTTTCCTCGTGCTGATTGGCCAGGAACAGATGCCCGCCACCGGAGCCTTTGATACCCACATTCACGTATTTGCGCTGCTCAATGTAGCCCTCGGTTCCCAGAATGAAGGAGCGTCCGTCCCCCCAGGTCTGGAGCCCGTCGGGGGTGAACCAGTCCACCCGGAAATACTGGGTGGCGCCGTTGTCACCCAGCAGGGTGGCGTCGCCGAAATCGTCCAGTTCGGGGTAGTCGGGGTGGTTGTAGTTGCCGATCTTGCTGCTGAGTACCTTTGCATCCTTTACCCCGGCGTAGAACAGAAATTGCTCAATCTGATGGCTGCCGATGTCGCAGAGGATGCCGCCGTATTGGGCCTTCTTGAAGAACCAGTCCGGCCGGGACGAGGGCGCCCCGACGCGGTGGGGTCCCATGCCCAGCACCTGAATAACCTTGCCGATGGCCCCCTGTTCAATGAGCTGCCCCGCAAAGACGGCGCTTTCCACATGGATCCGCTCACTGTAGTAGCACATGTACTTTTTGCCCGTTTTCTTTACCGCCGCCTTGGCCGCCTCAAGCTGTTCCAGGGTAGTGAGGGGGGCCTTGTCGGTAAAGTAATCCTTTCCCGCGGCTATGACCCGCAGGCCCAGGGCGCAGCGTTCAGAAGTGATTGCCGCCCCCGCCACAAGCTTCACTTCCGGGTCATTGAGGATTTCGTCCTCGCTCTGGGCCGCTTTTGTGCCGGGGAATTTTTCCAGGAAGGCCGCGACTTTCTTGGGGTCCGGGTCGTAGACGCTCTTGAGAACGGCCCCGGCTTCGGTAAGCCCGTTGCACATGCCATAAATATGCCCGTGATCCAGGGCAATGGCCGCAAAGGTAAACTCTCCTTTTTTGACTACCGGACTGGGTTTCCCCTTGGGCGCGTAGTTCATTCCATCAGACGCATTTGCCATGATATTTCTCCTTATTTCTTGTATTCACTGCCAACAGTGATATTGCCGGCAAAATCCTGTACCGAGCCGGTTTTCTGGTAAAAATGGGGAACATTGGCCATAATTCCCTTTACCGTATAGAAGGGATCATCCTTTTGGATTGGCAGATCAATGGTTTTTCCCTCGGAACCGGCCTTGAAGATGGCGGTAATAAGCTCAATGGTCAGCCGGCCGTCTTCACCCTTGATAAGGAAATCCCCGCCGGTTTCTATGGCCTTCATCACGTTATCGATCTGCCCGGTATGGGCAATATGGGTAAGGTGGGGCAGGGATTCATAGTAGGCGGTAAGCTCCTTTTCCAGATCCGTGTTCTCAATGGGGAACCCGTTGTCCTTGGGTGTGGAAGCGTAGACCTTCCAGGGCGCGGAAATCCGGGCTTTTTCCCCCTGAAAGATGACCTGCTGTTCCTCGCCGTGGTGGATGACCGAACTGGTAACCTGGACCAGGGCGCCCTTTGCGCAGGCCCCGCCGCCGTACTGCATCACCGCCACGGAGATGTCCTCCACCTCGGCGTTGTCGTGGGCGGCGTTGCTGATCATGGCGCTTACCTTTGAGGGCCGGCCCAGCATCCACCCCAGCATGTCAATGTGATGCACCGCATGGTTCAGGGTACAGCCGCCCCCTTCCTTCTCCCAGGTGCCCCGCCACCAGAGGTCGTAGTAGCAATGGCCCCGCCACCAGTGGGAATCTATCTGGGCATGGACCACCTTGCCGATTTTGCCGCTGTCCAGCACGGTTTTAAGGTTCGCAATGGGGTCCCGGAAGCGGTTTTGGGCTATGGGGGAGAAAATTTTGCCGCTTTCCTTGGCAGCCTTGATCATGGCGTCACATTCTTCCAGAGAAGCGGCCATGGGTTTTTCCACGATGACGTTTTTGCCCGCCTTTAAGAAATCAATGGCGATTTCCGCGTGAACGTAGGGCGGGGTACAGATACTTACCAGATCAATAGAAGGATCATTCAGAATTTCCTTATGGGACGCAAACACCTTCGCGTTAGGAAGCTTGTAGTCCTTCTTTTTCTGCTCCGCCTTTTCAGGGTATATATCCACCAGATGGGTGATGACGCACCGTTCAGGGAAAGTAACATAGGCATCGAGATGCATCCGGGAAATATTGCCCGTACCGATAATAGCAACGTTTAACATGGATTTCTTCCTCCAAATAATAAAGTGTACAAACATACTAGCATGCTATTTATGGGACGTCAACGAAACGCCGGGAAATATTTTTAACATTTAAGATTTTTTTATTTGACATTGCCATACAAGCGTGCTAGAATTTCAAAACTTGACTGATAATCAGGTCATTGGAGGAGTAGGCATGGAAAGTAAGAATGCTCCGGTTAATATCAAAAGCCTGAAGCGGGCTAATTATATCAAACGGTCATGGATGCTTTATCTGATGTTGCTGCTGCCCATGGTTTATTTTGGGGTGTTCCGTTATGTCCCCATGACCAATATCGCCATCGCCTTTAAGGATTATAACATGTTCCGGGGGGTGTGGGAATCCCCCTGGGTGGGGACCAAGTGGTTTGCCCAGGCATTTGCCTCCCGGGATTTCTATAATGCCCTGCGTAATACCCTGTGGCTCAACTTTCTTGATCTGGTCATTGGTTTCCCCGCGCCCATTATCCTTGCCATTTTATTGAATGAAGTAACTTCCACCGGATACAAGAAGCTGACTCAAACCATCGTATACCTTCCCCATTTCCTCTCCTGGATTATCATCAGCGGTATCGCCTCCCAGTTGTTTGCCCCCGGCGGAGGGATGGTTAATGTGCTGCTTTCCAGGGCGGGTTTTGGCGCCATTGACTTTTTGATGAAGAACGAGCTTTGGGTGGGAACCTATGTGGGCTTGGGGGTCTGGCGGGAGGCCGGATGGGGCACCATCATCTACCTTGCGGCCATTACGGGGATCAACCCGGAGGTATACGAAGCCGCTGAGGTGGACGGCGCGGGCCGTTTCGGCAAGATCTGGCACGTAACCCTGCCGGGACTGCGGCCTACCATCGTGGTATTGCTGATTATGAACCTGGGCCGCATTCTGGGCAGCGAATTTGACCGCCCCTATACCATGGCAAACCCAAAGGTTATGCAGGTGGCGGACGTGATCAGTACCATGGTGTACCGGGTCGGTATCCGGTCTTTCCAGTTCTCGTATACCGCGGCGATTGGCCTTTTCCAGTCGGTGATCTGTGTTATTTTCCTTGTGGCCGCCAATCAACTGGCAAAGAAAGTCGGCGACCGGGGCATCTGGTAGGAGGATAAGATGGTTAAATCGAAATCTACAAAAGTGGTCGATGCGGTAATCGTTTTAATTCTCTTTGGGGTGATCGTTATCTGCCTGCTGCCCATGGTAAATCTTCTTGCCCGGTCCTTAAGCTCCCCCCTGGCTATCGTCAACCGCCGGGTCTCTATTTTTCCGGTAGATTTTACCTGGGAATCCTATCAATACGTGTTTAAGGACCCTTCCTTTTCCCGTTCCATGCTCTGGACCGCCATTCTGACGGTGATCTGTACCCTGGTATCCCTGACCATGACCATCCTTTGCGCCTTTCCCCTTACCTACGACAACCTGAAGGGCCGCAAGGTTTTTAACACCCTTATCATCTTTACCATGTATTTCAGCGCCGGTACGATTCCCAATTATATTTTGATGAAGAGCCTCAATCTATTGAACAACCCCCTGGTGCTTATCCTGCCCAGCTGCCTTTCGGTATTCAACATGATCATCCTGCGGAGCTTTTTCTACGGCGTCCCCGACAGTCTGCGGGAATCCGCGGAACTGGACGGGGCAAATCCCTTTACGGTGCTGGTACGGATCTACCTTCCCCTGTCCACCCCGGTGCTGGCCACCCTGGCGCTGTTTTACGCGGTGGGCCGTTGGAACGGCTTTTCCGACGCCCTGCTGTATCTGACCAAGGCCGACTTCCACCCCATACAGCTAAAGCTCTACAATATCATCAACAATCTTTCAGCCATCGAAATTGCCACCCAGGAGGGCATTGCCGGGGGCGCCCCCCAGATGAGCGATGGTATGAAGGCCGCCTCGGTTATGTTCGCCACCCTTCCCATTCTGGTGGTTTATCCCTGGCTCCAGCGTTACTTTATCAAGGGTGTGTCCCTGGGCGCGGTAAAGGGTTAATGGACTTGTTCGACAACCTGGTTGGTTGTCGAACAAGTCTTGCAAAATGCTCCGCATTTTGCCGTTTTTAAGTGGTGGTTGTTCAGAAACTGAAGTTTCTGAACAACTCTATTGGAAAATTCAGGCCGCCAAGGCGGTCTGTGGTTTTATAGAATAGGAGGAACTATGAAAAGAAGAACATTGGGTATCGTTCTTGCGGGTCTGGCGATCATGTCTTTGCTGATTGCCTGTAACAAAGCCAAACCTGCCGCCGGCGGGTCCGGGGCCGGAGGTCCTCCGTTGGAGATAAGTGTTGAGGTTTTTAACCGCGGCACCGATGGTGGAAGGTCCGATCCGACCAAGAACAACTATTCCGACTGGATTGCGGAAAAGCTTCTTAAAGAGGAAAACATCAAGATCACCTTTATCTCCATTCCCCGGTCTGATGAAACCCAGTCCCTCAACAACATGATGGCGGCGGGTAATCCCCCGGACATCTGCCTTACCTACGATCTTAACCTTATCGCCAACTTCAGGGATCTGGGCGGCCTCTACGACATGGCCCCCAATATCGAAAAACTCATGCCCGATCTGGACAGGTTCCTGGGGGAAGATCCCATGCTGCCCGGCAGGCGTTTTGTTCTGCGTTCCCGTGAAGCCGCCACCGGCGCGGTCTATTCCATTCCCGCCCGGCGCATGAACACCGCCCGGATCAATACCTTTATCCGCAAGGACTGGCTGGACAAGCTGGGCCTGCCCCTCCCCAAGACCACCGATGAATTCTATCAGGCATTAAAGGCGTTTAAGGAAAAAGATCCCGGTAACGTGGGTAAAGACCGGGTTATCGGCATGACTTCTTCGGGCAAAGGGGCCCGCTGGAATTTTGGCAACCTGGTAGATTCCTTTATCGACCCCAATCTTTCCATTAAAGATGAATGGGTGAATACCGTGGTTGACCGCTCCTACCTCCTCCCCGGTTATAAAGATGGCGTCCGTTTCCTCAACAAGATGTACAACGAGGGCCTCATTGACCGGGACTTCCCCCTGTATCCCAACGATGATGAACCCTTTGCCCGTCTTAAGAGTGGCGTGGCCGCTTCCTATCAGCATAACTACGATCAGGTTTTCCGGGACAGCCCCGGGGTCCTCCGGGACCTCCAGGCCAATGTGCCCGGCGCAGAACTGGTGGTTATCGATCCCTTCCATCATCCTTCGGGCAAGACGGTAAAATACGCCTATGACGCCGCCGGGGTTTATTTCTTTATTCCCAAGACGGCCAAGAATCCTGAAGCGGCCATGCGCTATATCAACTGGCTTTCCCGTTTTGAAAACACCAACTATCTCCAGTTGGGGCCCGAAGGCATCGCCTACGACCTGGTAAACGGGATTCCCAAGGTAAAGCCCGCGCCCGGCCTGTGGATTCAGAACAGCCCCCAGAATATCGATTACACGATTTCCATCAACGGGCTTGAACTGGGCGATCCTGCCAAGAATATGCAGGCACTTGCCAATTCCTACAACTGCGATCCCCAGCTGATTTTCGATGCCTATGAACTTTCCCTCAAGAACGCCCGGCCGCTGCCGGTTATCCCGGTGGTACTTTCCGCCGCCGGCCCGGTACAGCAGACCCTGTTGGACCAGGGGGATGTGCTTATGGCACAGGCAATTACCGCTCCGGCAGCCCAGTTTGACAAGGTCTGGGACGACGGTATTGCCAACTGGCTCAGGTCAGGAGCGGAGACTGTCCGGGCCGAGCGGGCTGCGAAGTTTATTGCGCCCTAAGTTGCTTGGTTGATCGATTAATTTTTTCCGGGATGCATTCGCCTCCCGGATTTTTTTTGCCCCAATGTCATCTGCTTGTATGGAAGTATATATGGGTGTTATAATGATTCATCTTTAATGAGGAGGAATTTGTGAAAAAGAGATCATTGCGTATTGTGTTTGCGTGTCTGGCGATCCTGACCTTGCTGGCCGCCTGTAACAAAGCCAAGCCTGCCGGCGGATCGGGGAAAAACTCCGGAGCCCCTGCGGAGATAGTGGTTGAAGTATTTGATCGCGGCGTTGCCGGGGTGGACCCTACCAAGAACGCCTGGACCGACTGGATCCAGAAGAAGCTGCTTGAGGATGAAAACATCAAGGTGACCTTTTATCCCGTCCCCCGTTCGGACGAAATTCCCGCGCTGAATAACCTGATGGCTGCGGGAAATCCCCCTGATGTGGCCTTTACCTACAGCACCGAACTGATCAATAACTTCCGCGATCTGGGCGGGCTTTTCAATATGTATCCCTATATTGATTCCCTGATGCCGGATCTGAGGGACTTCCTGGGGCCGGACCCCATGCTGCCCGGCCGGAATCTTATTGAGCGGGCTCTGGATAAGAGTGTCAACTCCATGATCTATGTACCCGCCCGGCGGATTTTCCGGGGCCGGTACAATGTCTTTATGCGTAAGGACTGGCTGGATAAGCTGGGATTGGGCCTGCCTCAAACGACACAGGAATTTTACGAGGCATTAAAGGCATTTAAAGAAAAAGATCCGGGCGGGGTCGGCAAGAATAATGTAATCCCCTATACCTCCCCCAAGCAAATATACCTGAGAATGGCTAATCTGCTGGAATCCTTTATCGATCCCAATATCAGCGACAAGGACCGGTGGATCGGTACGGTGGCGGAACGGTCCTTCCTGCTGCCGGGTTATAAGGAAGGGGTACGTTTCCTGAACAAGATGTACAATGAGGGTCTTATTGACCGGGATTTCCCCCTGTATGCTTCGGAAACGGAATGTGACAATAAGACTAAAAGCGGCATAGTTGGCGCTTTCCTGGGTAATTATGACGGAGCCTACCGGGGTGTTAACAGCATCCTTTCCGATTTGCAGAAAAATGTACCTACCGCTGAAATTGTCCCGGTGGACCCCTTTACCAATGCAAATGGCATAGCTGCCAAGTATAACTACGACGCTGCGGGGATGTTTATCTTTGTTCCTGCTTCTGCCAAAAACCCCGAAGCGGCCCTGCGCTACCTTAACTGGCTGGCCAAGTTTGAGAATCGTTACTTCCTCCAGCTGGGGCCCGAGGGTGTAACCCATGAACTCGTCGACGGAATTCCCAAGGGAATTTCTACCCAGGGTGAATGGCAGATGGCCAGCCCCCAGAATGTGGACTACAACATCATAACCAACGGCCTGGAACTGGAAACCCCTGAACGGACAGCCCAGGCCAATGCCATGTCTTATTTTGTAGATCCCCAGCTTATTATTACTGCCGATGCAATAGCCAACAGAAATGCAAAACCCCTGCCGGTAGTTCCGGTGATCCTGACTGCCGCCGGGCCCTATACCCGAACGCTCCAGGACAAAGGTGATGTACTCATGGCCGAGGCCGTAACCGGTCCGGTGGCGAACTTTGACCGGGCGTGGGATGCGGGCATTGCCGACTGGCTTGCATCCGGGGCTCAGATTATCAAGGATGAGCGGGCAGCGAAATATATCGCGCCCTAATCAAAAACAGCAATAGAGTTGTACTGAACCGCTTTGCCTTTTAAAGGCGAGGCGGTTTTTATTTGATTAAGCCCCGCGAAACGGTGGAAATGGTTCCTCCGTGGAGGCCAGAAACATCGTTGGTAATAATCATGGCGGTGCCGTCGATGCGGTGTATTTCCCGGATGATCTCTTCCTTGCCCTTGCGGTTGGCAAAGATCATCAACACCGTCTTGTCCGAGTCCCGGCCCCTGGCGTCCATGGTGGTAACCGCATAGCCCTTTTCCCGCAGCAGGCCGGTCACCGTATCGCTGTTTTTCTTTGAGACAATGGTCTGGATCAGCACCTTTCCCAGGGCGATAAAATTTTCTATCCGGGAACCGACATACACCCCCAGGGAAAAACCGATGCTGTACACGATGCCCTTGATCGGCGCTTCGGTAATCCCGATGATCACCCGTGAAGCGATAAAGGTCCAGAGGAGAATTTCAAAAAATGAGAGTATCGTGCCTTGCCGGCGATAGCCCTTGTTAATAAGGATCTGCCGTACCGTGCCCAGGGAAACCTCTACAATCTTGGAGACAAAAATAAGAACAAGTTCCAGAGGGGAGGCGGCGGTGAGAAAATTGATAATCTGTTCCATGTGTTACAACCTTTATCTTTACTATAACCTCGATGGTGTTAACAGACAAGACGCCCTGCTGTCAGCCCCGTGGACCCCGTTCTGGAAGGCTTTCACGGGGCCTTTGGTTTTCCCAACGGGGGAAGGGAATATTTTTTACAAAATCAGCTCTATATCAATATTCCCAACGATAAGGGCATTTCTTTTTTTCTCACACGCTGCACTTTGGTAAATAAAAATGGTGCCAAATGTGGATGTGCCGGTGGTTTTTTGCTATAATTATAGATAGTTTAATTGGGAGGTTTTTATGAAAAGGTTGGCGATTTTTGTTGTGGCGGCGGTTTTAACTGCGGGGTCCCTGTTTGCGGAAGATTTTCGCTTCGGCATTTACGGCGGCGGGTTTTTCCAGCTGGATCTTTCAGAACTGAAAGCGAAAAAAGGCGGCGGCGCGTTCATAAACTTTGATTTTACCTGGGCGGAACTGGGGGTGTCCTTCGTGGGGGAATCAAGCGGTTTTGGAAATGCAATTGCGTTACAAGGCTGCGTAGACAATGCGAGCGGTACCCTGTCATCTGCGGGTAACAACTTTATCAATGGACTTTCCTCACTCGGCATAGGCATCACCGTAAACGGAAAATTTCCATTCACGCTGGGTAATCTCTCGCTTTTCCCCCTGGCAGGGGTACGTTATGACATCATGCTCGGGCAGATCGTGAACGGCGATGGCGGCGGAACAATTGATCCGGCGGCAATTGGCACTATAGTTGGCGACTCGCTTGAAAACTTCGATTTAAATAATATGTACATCAACCTGGGCGGCGGACTTGATTTTGCCATTACCGAACATTTTTTCTTTAGGGAAGAAATTATATGGGCATTCAAGATTCCGAATAAATATGACCTTGCCTTCGCAAAACTTGACCACGGAGCATACGAGGCGAAAGATTTTTTTAGTTCTTCAACTCCGACCATTCTGCTGTCGATTGGATTTAAAATTTAAGATGATGCCAAAGGTCCGGCTCTCCGGTTATTAAGAAACCGCCGGGAGCGTAATAGCTTCCGGCGGTTCAATATAGCGGGATTTTTTTACTTCTTAAGAATCCTGTCCAGAGCGTCCTGATAGATCTTGATGGTCGTATCAAGGTTCATCCTTTTAATCTGGGCGGTAAAATCGTCCCATTTGCTCATGGGTTCGATTCCCATGACAAACTTGTCCAGCATTTCGCCGCGATAGGTGTCGAGTTCGGCCCTGATGGGGTTGAGAATATCCCTTTCTGCCTGGGTAAACGACAGGGAGGCGATCCAGTGGTTCTGTATCCACTCGGGATGGGCGGCATACAGATCCCTGGCTTTTCTGGTTTCTTCGTTGGCAGGAATGGTGGTGTCCTCGTAGTTATACAGCAGCTCGTCCATGTTGATGCCCGGATAGCCGCCCTTGGTGTTGATGGTTCCCACGCATACGGGGAAACCGGGCTGCCCGAGTTTTTTCTGCATATCTGCGGCGTTATACTCGGGAAGAAGCACCGGAGTGCCGTTTTGGTATTTAAAAGAAATCCCCTCAACGCCGAAATTTTGCAGGATAAAACCTTCGTCGCTGAAACAGTATTCAAAGAAATCAAGGATACGATCCGCGTTCTTTGAGTTAACCGAAATGGCGGAGACGCTGTCCCGTACCCGGGGATAGTGAATCTTGGTAATCCGCTTGGTACTGGTCGGGCTCTGCATGGGGCCGATGCCTTCCACGCGGAAAGTGGTATTGTTTCTGATGAACTGCTCATTCGCCCAGAAGGTCCGGGTGGCGGAATTGTCATGGTAGGCGAAAACATCGCCCCGCAGAACCGCCTCGGTCCACTGGGTGGAACCGGTGGTCGGGTATTCCCGGTCGATAAGGCCCTCGGCATACCACCGGCGGGCCAGTTCTACCGCCGCCTTAAAGCGCGGTTCAAGAACGCCGTACACGATCTTGCCGTTCTCTTCGGTATAATCTTCAGCCAAACCTTCCGTATAGCCGCTCAGAAGGCGCCAGAAAATCCCGTTCCGCTGGTAACGGGTCATATAGGGTATCTTGCCGTCCGCCTTGGCCTTGGTGAGCACCCGGTACCAGTCGTCGGGGGTGACGGGTTCTTTCTCCCCGTATTTCGCCAGGAGGTCTTTCCGTATCAAAAGAATATCGCCGGTACGGCGGGATGCCAGCATGGGAATTATGCGGCTTTTTCCGTCAGGATCGGACAGGTACGAGTCCAGGTATTCATCGCCGATCATGTATTTGTTCATATTGGGATACCGCCCGGTATCCGCCTTGATCTTGTCGGTAACGGGCTGCCATGCCTGATAATAGTTTTTGATATTGAGCACCGTATTAAGAACCACGTCGGGAATATCCCCCGAAGCCATGAGAAGGTTGTACTGCTCCACAGCGTTCAGCGCGGGGACCAGGATCCATTTAACCGAAACACCCGTCTTTTCCTTAATCTTTTCAAAACCGATAGTGCCTTCAATATCCGAAGGAACCGCATCCGGGTGCAGGGGATACCACCAGGTAAAGGTTACCGGCCTATTGGGGTCCGAAGCTCCGGCGGCCCCGCCGCTTGCGGCTTTTTGACCGGCCGCGAAAACAAAAGACAGCGCTGTTACCATCAACGCCGTTACCAGAAACAGTCTTTTCATGTTGTCCTCCAAAAAAAATATTAAGAGGCGCTTACAGCGCTCTGGTTTAACCCGCGAATCAGCCTTTGACCGAACCGATCATGACGCCCTTTACAAAATACTTCTGGATAAAGGGATAAACACAGATAATCGGCGCCGCTGCGACAATAATAACCGTATATTTGATGGTATCCGCCACCTGGGAGACAACGCTGTCGGACACCGCGCCCTGAATGGCGGCGATGTCATTTATCTGGTTCTGCAAAACAATCATCCTGAGCCATAATTGCAGGGGGTACCTTTCCTGATCCCGCAAATAGATGAGGGCGTTAAACCATGCGTTCCAGTGACCCACGGCGTAAAACATCCCGATGGTCATGACGGACGCCGTGGAAAGGGGAAGTACAATGCGAAGCAGAATTCCCATATCCGAACAGCCGTCGATAATGGCGGCTTCCTCAAGTTCCGAAGGAAGATTCTGAAAAAAAGTCCGCATGATGATCATGTTCCAGGTGCTGATTGCCCCCCGGCAGAACCATGGCCCAAAAGGTGTTAAGCATCCTGTAGGAACGGATCACCAGGTAGGTGGGGATAAGGCCGCCGCTGAAGAACATGGTTACGGCGATGATAAACGTAAAAACGCCGCGCCCAAAGAACTGCCTCCGCGAAAGGGGCCAGGCCCCGGCGATGGTAAGCACCAGATTGATGGCCGTGCCGACGGCAGTGTACATCAGGGTATTTCGGTATCCCGTCCAGATGTGCTTGTAACTCAAAACCGCCCGGTAGGAGTCCAGGTTAAATCCTTTTGGTACGATACCGATCATTCCACGGGAAACCAGATTACCATCGGAAAATGATGCTGCCAGTACAAAAAGAAAAGGGTACACCATTATCACGCACACGAAGATCATGAAGATGAAATTGCCGGCCTCAAAAACCCGCCGGCCTTTGCTCTTTATCATGCTGAACCTACCATAAACTTGTTTCCGAGAAGCGTTTGGCCAGGGAGTTTGTCGTTATGATAAATATCATACCGATGATCCCGTTAAAAAGACCGACTGCGGCGCCGAAGCTGTACTGGGCTTCTACCAGTCCCCGGCGGTACACATAGGTTGAAATAACATCGGCAGTCTCGTAAATCGTGGGGTTGTACATAAGGATGATGGACTCCGCCCCCACCGAGAGGAGAGACCCCACCCGGAAGATAAGCATGATGATGATGGTTCCCGCGATGCTGGGAAGGGTTACGTGCCAGACCTTGCCGAGATGACCGCAGCCGTCTATGGTAGCCGCTTCGTAGAGCTCGGGATTAACCCCCATAAGGGCGGCCAGGTAAATAATAGTACCCCAGCCGACACCGGCCCAAATGTTCATTATCGTATAGACCGGACGGAAATACTTGGGATCTCCGAGGAAGTAGATCCGTTCGCCTCCAAGGGCGGCAATGATATTGTTTACCAGTCCCCTTGTAGGGGAAAGAAATTCAACAAAAATGGAGACGATGATCACCGTCGAAATAAAGTGGGGCAGATAACTGATGGTCTGGGAGGCCCGCTTAAAGAGGCCGTCTTTGAGTTCGTTAAAAAGCAGGGCCAGCAGTATGGGCGCGGGAAAACCAAAGACAAGGCCGTACAAACTTATCAGGAATGTGTTTTTCAGCAGCCGCCAGAAAAACATGGACCGGAAAAATTCTATGAAATATTTAAACCCAACCCAGGGGCTGTCTTTTATTCCCGTAAAGGCATTGTAATTTTTAAAGGCGATAATGATGCCGTACATGGGGACATAGCAAAACAATATATACCAGACAAGTACCGGAAAAAAGAGAAAATAAAGGTTTCGGTATTTAAAAATACGCTGTCTGGCAATTTTTAAGGTTAGACTGCGGTTTTTAATACCACGATCCGGAGACGATTTCATCGTTTTATTTTATACCCTCAATCCTGAATTTTTTCCAAAGCCTGCGTGTAAATATTCCATTAGCGCCGTTCCTCTGTAATTATGGTAAATCCGCCCTTATAACATGTCAAGAAAAAAATACGGTCAAAGTAGCACAAAACAAGCAGATAACAGGACAATTACGTCTTGGATTCCTGTCTGTTTGCTATTTGTTTACTTTCAGTTCCGGCAGGGCGTAGAAATCCTCCGGGATGGCGGTCATGTAGATATTGCAATAACCCGCAGCGGTGCTGTTATACACCACGTTTTTACCATCACGGGTAACGCTGGGATGGGGATGATGGTCGCCCCAATCAAAACTGCCGTCATGCATGGTTATGATCCGGGGGCCGTCAAAACTCTTTCCATTGTACTTATAGCCCTTGATGGATTTTCCCGTATCGCTTACCACAAAATCAAAACCGATGGAATGAACGTGGTCCGGTCCGGGAACCCGCACGGCAGGGGCTTCAACCTCACCGGTTCCATCGTAACGGGCAAAGCCGAAGAAGGATTTGTCCCCATCGTGTACCTGATAGCCCACATGAATGCCGTCGGCAAACCAGTACTCGTGCCCGACCTTTTCACCTTCAACACGGCGTTCCCGCAGCTTAAGGGCTTTACCGGTATTGGTATCAAGTACCCATATACGGTGATCCACCAGATTCCAGGGCCCTTCGTGGCAGAAAGTGAGGAGATTCCCCTGGGTTAGTGAAGGGTTGATATGCCCGACCCAGCATTTTTCCCGCCATATCTCATCCACCGTATTATCCTGCACATTGATCCGGATAATGCGGCAGTCAGGCCTGGCCCTAAAAATATCCTCAAACCCCACATAACTTGCAGCCAGATTTGCCTTGATGGTTGCGGAAAGATCCTCCGAAAGCCCGGCGACCACATATTTCCCGTCTCCGGTTGACCGTGCGCCGCCGAAATTAAATCCCTTAGGCACAATGTAGAGGGGCCGGGTTTCCAGTGTTTCCAGATTGATCGCGTAAACGCAGCCCTTATAGTGATAATAGGTTTCGTTGAGTTCATGATTAACATGCATGGGACAGGCTAAATTCGGCCCCCCTACCGGCATATCTGTCAGGCGGCTGATCTCCCCGCTTTCAATTTCAATGCTGAAGAGGTTGCGTACATTGCTCCGGTCGGAAACAAAGAGCATCCTCCGATCATGGTCATACCATCCGTCATCGGTAAAATAAGGATGCTCGCTATGCCCCTTGAAATTGGTAAGTTGATGGACCGTAACACCGCTTATGCGGTCCTGAAAATTTTTGCGCTCAGACGGATATACAGAATAGGGCTTCATGAAATACCTCCTCAAGAATGAGCAATTATGGGCTCCTTCACATTGGTTGTCAATTTTTTTTCGCTCATCCGCCTACCGTGAAGGAAAGGCCAATAAAATATTGTAGTAGTTGTCTTTCAGAATATCCGTGCAGCCGTCAACCCGGATATAGCCGTGGCCGCCCAGGATCATATCGGGGTGGTAGCGCTGGACCTTCTTGTAACTTTCAATTAAGTCATGGGATGAGAAAAACTGATCCCCGGTCCATCCGTATTGAGCGCCGTGGGAGGGATGCCCGTCCGGAGGGAAGAAGTCCCCCACAAACCATACATCTTTTCCTTCCAGATCGAAGCGGTAGATCACGGAACCGGGGGTATGGCCCGGCACATGGACACAAGAGACTGCAAGTTCACCAATATTGAATTTGCAGTCCCCTGCAAGAACGGTATCAACCTTGCAGGGGGGCCAGCGGATCTGTTTTGGATCATCCGGGGGCGAGCCTCCCTCTTCGATGCGGGACAGGTCCCCCTTATGGGCAACGATCTTGGCGCCCTGCGCCTGGTAATCCGCGGCAAGCCCCGCATGATCCCAATGGCCGTGGGTAATAAGCATGTGGGTGACCTTTTCTTTTTCCAGCCCCCAGTACTTAAGCCATTTGGCGATCTGTTCTTCGGAGCCGTCCTTGATGCCCCCGTCCACGATGATAATGCCGCCGGAATATTTAACGGCATAGACATAACTCAAAATACCAAAGGCGGGTCCGGTAAGGACATAGAGATTATTTAACAGACGCATGAAATCCTCCTTACAATACTATCCTTCTAATCTG
>BOAV01000018.1 GCA_026002045.1 Spirochaetia bacterium
AAAAACAATCCCTGCCCGGATGCTGCATCGGTATGTTTATATTTTGCCATGGTTTCCCCTCTAATGTAAAATATTATTACCGTTTATTTGGTTTGTAAAGGGTTTTTCTACAGGCTCTCCATGGCGCCAAGAAATATTTACTCTTTTTAAAATAAAATAATTGACACCATATGAAATTTATGATATTGTAAGATATAGGAGCAGATAGAATGAAAAAATTATTTACAGGAATAATATTAATAAATATATCTGTCAATTGTTTTGCACAGGAAGGTATACAGTCACAGCTTGAAAACTATGATCCGACACAATTGCTGGCTTTTACAATTGAGGGTAATTTTACTAACTCTGGTGAAAGGGAAATTATTGCGTTTTACCAAAACAAGCAGGATGTTATGAAGGGTATTTCTGTTGATGTCATAGGTACTGCCTATTGTTTTGTCATAGATGGGCAAAGCGACCAGATTGCCCAAGTATATCAGTTAAGATATTACGGCACAGGAGGATTTGATGATGGGCGTAATCTTTTAAACATGCCTATGGGCGCATTAGGCAGGAGTATTGACTGGTGGGGCTACTCTATCGGACGAGTAGGAGATTTCAATGGAAACGGCAGGGACGAATTGTATTTATTTCAAAGCACCCTTTTTTTTTCACCACTCTTCTTTGAATTTGATCTTGATAATAAAGATTTCAAGTTTATTTTAGAGGGCTATGAAAACGCTGAAAGGGTTGAGTTAGAAGCGGTGAATTCGGCAAAAAAACAACTTCAATTTATAAGCGATGGATGGAGATACTCCCACGAATGGGATGAAAGCAAGCAGATGTATGTTGGTATAAACAATAATCTGTTCGGGGGAAAAGATAAAAAATAATAAAAAAAGCACTATCCCCAGTAGTCCGCCATCCATGGCGGAAGAGGACAAAAAAACTTCGCATAACATACGCTATGCCGCAGTAGCCGCCGTGATAGCAGCCCGGAGACCGCGCAAGGGTGCGTCCATTGCCCCAAGAGCGCCCCTTATAGCCCTTCCCCTGCCTAACCCGTTATACTGATCAAAATGAAATTCCCGCCGGCTCTTTTTTATACCGGTTTACCGGTCATTGCCGCAGCTCTGGCGCTCTTGGGGTGTTCGGCCCTTTTTTCAGGTTGTTACACCCTGAAGCAGGGAACTACCATGTTGGGCTACCTGAGCCGGGCGGTTCCACTGGAGTCCCTTGCGGCGGATTCGACAGGGTCTGAGGAAAACCGCCGCTTTGTGGAGCGAGTCCGTGACATCCGCCGTTTTGCCATGGAGGACCTGGGGCTTGCGGAAAGCGCCAACTATACCCGCTATGTAGAACTGGACCGGGATTACCTCGCGGCGGTGGTTTCTGCGGCGGCGAAGGACTCCTTTACCCGTCATGAGTGGTCGTATCCGGTGGTGGGCAGGATGCCCTACAAGGGTTTTTTCAATGTGAATGACGCCCGGAAGGAACGGGAAAAACTGCAAAAGAAGGGCCTGGATGTGTGGGTGCGGCAGGTGGATGCATTCAGCACCTTGGGCTGGTTCAAGGATCCCCTCTACTCTTATATGCGGAATTATTCTGATTACCGGCTGGCGGACCTGCTTATCCACGAATGGCTCCACGCCACGGTGTACCTGAAAGGGCATTCACAGTTTGATGAGGAACTGGCGGAATTTGTGGGCAGCGAGGGGGCGCGGCTCTACATCGAAAAAAAATACGGCAGAGATTCTGCGGAGTACCAGGGCTTGGTTAATTCTGATTCCGAAGCTGACGGCGCCGCCTATGTGGCCTATATCCAGGCTCTTATTGCAGAGCTGGACGCGCTGTACAAGAGCGAGGTGAGCCGGGAAGAAAAGCTGGCCGGCAAGGAGGCTATCATTCGGGCCAGTCAGCAACGCTTCGACTCTGAATACGAGGACCGTTTCCACAGTGAAAACTACCGGGGCTTCGTGACACTCCCGGTGAACAACGCCTACCTGGAACTGTACCGGCTCTACTACGCGGAGGGCAGCTTTTTCAAAGATCTTTACGAAAAGTCAGGCCGGGATCTGCCAAAATATATCGCGGCGGTAAAGACGCTGAAAGCAAAAGGGGAAGACCCCAGGGTACAGCTTGAAAAGGCCCTGGGGGTAAAGTAAATTTTCATGCAGGGTTTTCTTCCCAGATGGATTTGAGGTCAATCCCCAATCCCGGCAGGATCGAAACAGGAATGGCGTCGTCCTTTTTGTATATGGTGGATACAAAATGGCCATCTTCCAGAACGTGGACCTGAACTGTTTTATCATCAGGATTGACAACCCAATATTCCCGAACCCCCGCGTCCAGATAGTAGTTAAATTTTTTAACTATCTCTTGCACGGTATTGGATGGAGAAACGATTTCAATCACCAGGTCCGGAGCGCCGTCACAGGAACCTTTGGATAGCCTGGTTTTATCGCACACCACGAGCAGATCCGGCTGTAAGACCGTATCGTCGCTATGGTCTTCCCGGGGAAAAAGGCGCACATCCAGGGGCGCGGCAAATACTTCGCAGGATTTTCCCAAGAGGAAGTTGCTGATTTGGCGGCTAAGTTCCATGCTGATCTGTTGATGGATTACCGAGGGGGAGGCCATCATATAGGCCACTCCGTCCATGAGTTCATACCGTTTATCCGTTTCCCATGCAAGGTAATCGGCGTAGGTATAATGTGTTTTTTCTTCTTCGCTGATTAATGGATCTGACATACTTATAGTTTAGGGCATTTGGGGGAATTTGGCAATACGGCTTCTATCAACTATTTTAAAAATGAGTTATCATTATTCAAAGTGAGGTATCACCATGTTATTTAAAGGAAGCGATCCTGGGGTCCCACATCATGAACTACGACCGGATCGTTTCGGTGGCCCTGGAAACGGCCGGGTTGGGCAGCCAGCAGTACGAACTGATCAAATCGTGAAAGAATTACTGATACGGGAAATCACCTATCTTAGGAAATGGTTGACCGCAGTATTACTGTTGCTGCCTCTGGTTTTTGCTGCGGCCCGTGAGGTGGAAATTACTGTCCGGGACGCCGATTTGGAGCAGCCCCTTGAGGGAGCCCTAATCCGTTCATGGGACGGCGCGGAGTATACCGCCGATGTACAGGGCAGGCTGCTGCTTTCGGTTCCCGATGACCGTCAGGTGATCATCGCCATTGCCTATCCGGGCTATGCCAATCTGCGGCTGCCCATTCCCCTTCAGGGGAATTCTTTTATCGCCGGTTTACACTTGCAGGGATTGATGGAAAATCAGGAACTGGTTATAGAGGCTAATCGCGGCGGGGCTCGTAGTAATACTGTGGGCAGAAGTGACGGCCGCGGGGCGGCAATCGGCGGGGAAGTTTTGTCACGGACCGCTGAAACCGGTCTTGTTGAAGATACCATGACCGCCGTCAAGCTGCTCCCCGGTGTGGGGTACACGGGCTTTTTTGACGCCATGCCGTCGATCCGCGGCGGGGAGCCCGGAGACCTGGTGGCGGCGCTGGACGGTTTTTATATCGAAAACCCCTATCACTGGGACGGCGGTTTTTCCATCTTTGATCCCCGGATGATCGAAAGCGCCAGGCTTAGCCATGGTGTTTTTTCCGCCCGTTACGGGCACACCATTTCCGGCCTGCTGGAACTTGCCTCAAAGCAGTCTGCCCCGGATGATATTGAATGGACCATCGGGCTTTCAACCAACGCGGTGGATCTGAATTTGGCCCTTCCCTTTGCGCGGGGCGGTATAACACGGGGCGGTATTACGATTATGGGGAAGGTCACCTGGTGGCAGCCCTTTATCGAACTGGCCCATCTTTTTATGCCCATATCCCGTAATGTAAAACAGGCCCCCTGGATAGCGAGCGGCGCAGTTTCCGCCAACTACCGTTTTAACCCGGATCTTGAACTGACCTTAAACGGCTACTTTGGCGGTGATGGCATCGGCTTCTCCTATATAAACGATGTTGATGAGCCCGATTTGAAGGGCACATCTTCCATGAGCCATTTTTTTGACAACATGATCGGTTTTCTCAATACGGGGCTGATCTTTAACCCCCGGAGTAACATGCTGCTTAAGGCCAGCCTGGGCGCGGGACTAAACGAAACAAATGCCCATATCGAAATGCAGGACAGCCTCTCGGTCCGCTCGGTTCCGCTTGAGCTGGAAGAATCCCACCACCGCACCGATCGGACCATCCACGCTCAGGGCCGCGTTGATTTTGATTGGGACATCGGTTGGGGACTGCTCTTTGCCGCGGGCGCACACGAACGCTATTCCTACTGGTCCTTTAACCGGGAAGATTCCGTCACGCGGGCCGCCGCTTCCAATTCCACCATGACGGCGCGCAGTGATGCTTTTTTTACATCCGCCTATACCCTGCTGGAATACCTGACGCCGGGCAGAAGGTTCGGCGCGGAGCTGGGGCTGCGTTTCGATCATCAGCTTCTTTTGGGGGAGGATGATTTAACCCTGTACACCGATCCGATTCTCAACCCCCGGCTCAACCTCGATTTTCTTATCATGGAAAACCGGGGCCCCCTGGAATCCTGGAATGTGACCGTGGGGACGGGCCTGTTTTCTGCGGCCGACGCCAACCTGCGCTATCTTGAAAAGCAGAATATAGGCGCAGATTTTATGTTGAAGCCGGTCCGCTCCTGGACAAGCCTGGTGGGAACCGCTTTGGACTTTTCTTACGGGCTGCGGTTCAGCATCGAAGGTTATTACAAGATGGTATTTGACCGCACTTATACCAATGGGTCAGCTTATCAGTTTAATGGCGAAGGGCATATTTGGGGTTTTGATCTGTTGCTGCAAAAAACAGAGAGCCGCTATTGGGACGGCTGGATCTCTTATTCCTGGAACGATGTGCAGTACCGCGATTCTGAGGGCTGGTACTATCCCGCATTTCACCGTTTCCACACGCTGAATTTGGCGCTCAACATAAAGCCCCATGAACGTTTCCACATTGCGGCGCATCTGGGCTTTGCCAGCGGTAAACTTGCGCAGGTGATAGAATCCGTAACAACAACCAGGGTAAACGGCATCGATCTGTATGTTCCAAAATATGCCGATGAATTACAGCGAACCGCTTTTTCCATGCCCCTGGATATCAAATTTTCCTGGTACTTGTATAAACCCGGCAGCAAGGTCCAAACGGAAATTTATCTTGGAGTGGAAAACCTTTTGGCTCCCCTGCTGCCTTCGACCAAGACTACTGTGATCAACCCCTACACCGGCACGGCAGAAGAAGCCGGGGGCATGGCGGTGATGACCGAACTTGCCATACCGCTTCCCAGCTTTGGGGTGAAGTGGAGCTATTAATTAATTTTTATATGGTGTATAAAGGCGTATGAACAGAATCGCAATCGTTACCGGATCCGACCGGGGTATGGGAAAAGAGACGGCCCTTGCCCTGGCTAATAATCACTTTACGGTGATCATGGCATGCATCGATATACCAAATGCAAATATTACCTGCGCTGAAATCAAGAAACGCAGCGGTAATGAAAACGTATTTGTAAAAAAAATAGATCTCTCGTCCATAGCGTCAATTAAACAATTTGTCCAATCATTTTTACAGGATTTTGATCATGTAAATATACTCATCAATAATGCCGGAATAGTTACCATGAAGCATGAAATTACCGAAGACGGTTTTGGGAACATCGTGGCGGTAAATACCATCGGACCGTATCTGCTTACAAAATTATTGATACCTCATTTTCCGGCGGGAGAAGATAACCGGATCATTAATATGAGTTCCTGGATTTATAAATTCGGGAAATTCTCCATAGATAAAATGAATAAATATCACTATGTAAAAGCCTATGCGGTATCAAAATACGCGCAGCTGCTGATTACCCTTGAACTTGCCGATGAATTGAAGGAAAAGGGCATCACCATTAATGCGGCGAATCCGGGAACGGTACGTACCACCATAATGTATACCAATAATAGGTTTTATGATTTTATTATAGATATGCTGATGGCACCATTGTATATCAGCATAGAAGAGGGAGCCAGAACGGGTATTTACCTGGCGACATCCGATGAGGTAAAAAACAAAACCGGAAATCTTTACCATAAATGCAGGCCGGTTGTTATTCCCAAAAGGGATAATAACAAGATCCTGCGGACAAAACTTCTGCGGTATTATGAAACAATTTACAAATCTATAGCAGAAATTCATCCGCGTTGTCCCGGGTGATAAGCTCTATGTCGCAGCCGGGATAGGCCTCCAGAAATGCGCGGGGGTTTTTATATTTAGCCTGGGGGTTCCATTTAAATTCAAAGGCCCGCAGTACCCCGTCCCCTTCTTCCAGGTAATCAATTTCCTGCCGGCTCACGGTACGCCAGAACCAGGTGTTTTTCCAAAGATGAGAGTAGGCAAGTTTTTTCTTCCGCTCTGAAATGATAAAATTTTCCCAGAGTGCGCCGATGTCCCGCCGGGTCTCGGGGATGGAAAAATCAGCGATAACGGCATTGCGGATGCCGGTGTCATAAAAATAAATCTTCCGGGAGTTCTTCAACTCATTCCGCAGATTCCGGCTAAAGGAACCCAGCCGGAATATTACAAAACATTGTTCCAAAAGGAGGATATATTTTTCTATGGTTTTAGCGTCCAGAGCGCAGTTCCGCCCCAGTTCCGAATATGAAACTTCAGAACCAATCTGAAAGGCCAGGGCCTGTAACAGTTTTACTAATTTTTCCGGCTTCTTAATCTGCTCCCACATAAGAATATCCTTATAGAGATAACTGTCGGAGAGCAATTTTAATATTTCCCTTTCTTCCCCCGGATGGTTTACCACATCGGGGTAGTAGCCGTAAACCAGACGATGGGGGATCAACCGTTTTTCATCCAGCAGGCCGTGATGAGCGGCCATCTCCGCAAAGGAAAGGGGAAACATTTGGTACTCCCACTTTCTCCCCGTCAGGGGTTCGTTCACCTGGTTTGCCAAATCAAAGGAGGAACTGCCGGTAACGATGAGCTGTATGTCAGGCATCTGATCGGTAATCAGTTTGAGCTTAACGCCGATGTCTTTTATGCGCTGGGCTTCATCCAGAACCACATAACGCTTTGTCCCAAAAATCGCTTTAAGCCGGGTAGACGATATATGTTCAAAAAGGGCCTGGACATCCGCTTCGTCCCCGTTGAGCCAAAGGGTATCAGAAAGCCCCGGCTCTTCCGTGGGTTCCTTAACAAGCTCCCTGAGCAGGGTAGTTTTCCCCACCTGCCGCGCCCCGGTTAACAGAATGGCCTTGCCCTGCCCAAACCGTTCCGTAATGATCTTTTGAAGCTGCCGTTCAATCATACTTAGAGTATAATACGATATTCAGGGAATGTAAACCAGAAAAGATGCAATATTTTAGGATTATGTTCCGGTAAAATTGATATTTTTCGGGAATTAAGTCTGCTTTGTCCCGGAAGGTTCCCCTTTCTGCATGGCCTTCTTCTTTTTTACCGCTTCGATATAGGTAGCTATAAAAAAAGCTCGTCATCGGTCATGAGTTCAATTTCCGCTATTATTTTCCTTAATTGAGGTTTTCTGAAAATAAGTTCCCTTTACCCATGTTTTCAAAAATTCCCCTAAAGCTCCTCTCTCAAACTCCGATACTTATTATGAAACCGGATGAGGATCATGCGCCCGTTGGGCCTCCGTGGTCAGAGTCCGGGAGGAACGGCAGCGTTTAGAAAACGAAGCCGTTTCACCTCACCCTTCCGGGAACGGGCGGGTCGAGGGTTCATGGAGAAACCGGTAAACCGGTTTCTCCTGGCACATTTCTGTTTTCACGGCAAGGATGCCGCGGCGACGACTGTCATCAGGGGATGACGGCGCGCTGAAAATACCAAAGGAGTGTATTTATGATTATTAATCACAACTTAAGCGCGATGTTTGCTGACAGGTCCCTCAAGGTTACCCAGACTCATCTGGAGAAGAACATGGAGAAACTGTCGAGCGGATTACGCATCAACCGCGCAGGTGATGATGCTTCGGGACTCGCTGTTTCTGAAAAGATGCGCAGCCAGGTTCGGGGTTTGAACCAGGCGTCTACCAACGCCCAGAACGGTATTTCGTTCATTCAAACAACGGAAGGTTACCTCCAGGAATCCGAAGATATCATTCAGCGCCTCCGCGAACTGGCGGTCCAGTCTGCTAACGGTATTTATACCGAAGAAGACCGGATGTACATTCAGGTTGAAGTGTCAGCATTGATTGACGAAGTAGACCGGATTGCGTCCCATGCCCAGTTCAACGGGATGAACCTGCTGACCGGCCGTTTTGGCCGTGTCACCGGTGAAAATGTGGTTACCGCCTCTATGTGGCTCCATATCGGCGCCAACATGGATCAGCGGGAGCAGGTGTTTATCGGCACCATGACTGCGAAGGGCCTTGGGGTCCGGAACACGGGTGACGAGTCGATTCTTACGCTGGCCGATTCGGACAGCGCCAACCGTGCCATTGGAACCCTTGACTCTGCGATCAAGATCATCAACAAACAACGTGCTGATCTTGGCGCCTACCAGAACCGTTTGGAACACGCTGTCCGCGGCCTTGATGTCGGAGCTGAAAATTTGCAAGCTTCGGAATCCCGCATTCGGGACACCAACATGGCGAACGAGATGGTTACTTATACCAAGAACCAGATCCTCAGCCAGTCCGGTACCGCGATGCTCGCACAGGCCAATCAGCGGGGTCAGTCGGTTCTCCAGCTTCTGCAATAGCGCAGAAGACGTTGGGGAAAATGCAAGCATTTTCCCCACGGGAGGGCGCCGTTCCGGCATAAGCCGGAACGGCCTTTTTTTCCCACGCAAAATCAAAAATATCCTCATCTTTACCCCCATTTTGCCTCTGTCGGGGGTGGTTTTCCCCTGCGCAAAAAATTTTTCTAAAGGCGCCGGTGTAAACTCCGATATTATATTGTGGCCGGATGGAAAACATTATGGCACACAAAAAAATTATTGATGGAACGCCGTGGCGATGACCGTCACCTGGGGATGACGGCGCACCAAACAGGCAAAGGGAGGAATTATGATTATCAATCACAACTTAAGTGCAATGTTTGCCGACAGGTCTCTCAAGGTCACCCAGAACAATCTGGACAAGAACATGGAGAAACTGTCGAGCGGATTACGTATCAACCGTGCAGGCGATGATGCTTCGGGACTCGCTGTTTCTGAAAAAATGCGGAGTCAGATTCGGGGTTTGAATCAGGCGTCTACCAACGCCCAGAACGGTATTTCGTTCATTCAGACCACTGAAGGCTACTTACAGCAATCCCAGGATATTATTCAGCGTCTCCGCGAATTGGCGATCCAGGCTGCCAACGGTATCTATACCGATGAGGACCGGATGTACATCCAGGTTGAAGTGTCGGCATTGATTGACGAAGTAGACCGGGTTGCGTCCCATGCCCAGTTCAACGGGATGAACCTGCTGACCGGCCGCTTTGCCCGGGAAGTGGGCGAGAATGTGGTTACCGCCTCTATGTGGCTCCACATCGGCGCCAACATGGATCAGCGGGAGCAGGTGTTTATCGGCACCATGACCACGAAGAGCCTTGGGATGCGGAACATTGGTGATAATACGATTCTTTCATTTACCGATCCGGACAGCGCCAACCGCGCCATTGGAACCCTTGATGATGCCCTCACGCGTATCAGCAAACAGCGTTCGGATCTTGGCGCCTACCAGAACCGTCTGGAACACGCGATCCGCGGCATTGATGTCGGCGCAGAAAACCTGCAGGCTGCCGAATCCCGCATCCGGGACGTCAACATGGCTGACGAAATGGTTACTTTTACCAAGAACCAAATTCTTAGCCAGTCCGGTACCGCGATGCTCGCTCAAGCCAATCAGCGGGGCCAAACGGTTCTCCAGCTTCTGCAATAGAGCTCAAAGACAGGGAAACGCCCTTCCGGCTTAAACCGGAAGGGCGTTTTTTTTGTATTAATTTTACAGCCCGAACAGGTACTGGTTCAGCACGTTTTCAAGGTACTCCTGCTTGCCGCTGGTATGGCCGATGTTGCCGTATTTGGAACCGAGACCGGCCAAGGCATCCAGGGTAATTTCTCCCTTTTCAAACTTCGCCCCGTCGCCCTTGTCAAAGGAATTGTACCGCTTCTTTACAAAGCTGGGGATGGTCCCGTCGTCGATGATCCGCTGGGCGATTTCCAGGCCCACCGCGAAGGTGTCCATACCGCCGATATGGGCGATAAAGAGGTCCGCAGGGTCTATTGAATTCCGCCTGAGTTTGGAATCAAAATTGAGGCCCCCGGTGGTAAAACCCCCGGCCTTGAAGATGGAAAGCATGGCCAGCGCGGCTTCGTAGTAGTTGTTGGGGAACTGGTCCGTGTCCCAGCCGTTCCGGGGCTCGCCCCGGTTGGCATCCACGGAACCGAAGAAGCCGGACACCGCCGCTGTTTCCAGTTCGTGGGCAAAGTCGTGGTTGGCCAGTTCCGCATGGTTGGCCTCGATATTCACCCGGAAGTCCTTGTCCAAGCCGTAGTGGCGGAGGAAGCCGATCACGGTTTCGGTGTCGAAATCGTACTGGTGCTTGGTGGGCTCCATGGGCTTGGGCTCAATATAGAAGGCGCCCTTAAAGCCCTGCTTGCGGGCATAGTCACGGGCAATGGTGAGGAACTGGGCCAAATGGTCCTTTTCCCGCTTGATGTCGGTGTTGAGGAGGCTCATGTAGCCTTCCCGGCCGCCCCAGAAGGTATAGCCCTGCCCGCCAAGTTCGATGGTGGCGTCGATGGCCGCCTTGACCTGGGTTGCCGCCAGGGCCACCACGCCGAATTCGGGGTTGGTGGCTGCGCCGTTCATGAAACGGGGATTGGTAAAGACATTGGCGGTGCCCCAGAGGAGTTTTACGCCGGTGGCCTTTTGCAGTTTCTTTGCTTTTTTAACCAGGAGTTGCAAATTGGCTTCGCTCTCCGCAGGAGTGGCGCCTTCGGGGGCCATGTCCCGGTCATGGAAGGCGTAGTATTCGGCGCCCAGCTTGGTAAAGAATTCAAAGGCCGCGTCCATTTTGTGATCCGCCGCTTCCATAGGGGATTTGGCGTCCGCAATCCAGGGATGGGGGATGGTTGCCGCCCCGAAGGGGTCGGTCCCATCGGCGCAGAAGCTGTGCCAGTAGGCCACCGCAAAACGCAGGTGGTCCTTCATCTTTTTCTTGCCCACCTTTTTTTCCGCATCGTAGTACTTAAACGCCAAAGGGTTATCGCTCTTGGGCCCTTCATACTTAATTTTTTGAATTCCGGGAAAATACTCTTTATTTCCCACAAAATAATCTGCCATTATTTCCTCCTTATTTATATAACGGGGACAACGCCCCCAGGTAACGCGAATATTCCCCGTAGGCCTTGTCATAGGCCGCGGCCGAAGCGGGGTCGGGGTTTATCAGGTTCCCTTCCAGGCCGACATGGGCCTCGGTGAAGGCTTCGATGCCGGCGCCCTTTCCTTCAAGGCACCAGAGGGCCTGGATCGCCCCGCCCATGGCGGCGGCTTCGTCCCCGGCGGGGAGCCGCACCGGCAGGTTCATCACGTTGGCGGCGATGCTCTGCCAGAGGGGACTCTTGGCTCCGCCCCCGGTAAGCCGGATTTCCCTGGCCTTAAAGCCCAGTTCGTGGAAGCCCTCAAGACCGATCCTCATACCGAAGATGGCCGCCTCCAGGCTGGCCCGGGCGATATTTTCCCGCTTGAAGTTGGCGGTAGTGATGCCGTTGATGCTGGCCCTGCCGTAGGGCAGGTTCGGGGTCCGCTCGCCGTTGAAGAAGGGCAATACCACCAGGCCCTCCGCACCGATGGGGGCTTTGGCGGCCTCGCCGTCAAAGGCTTTTACATCAAGGCTGAAAAGTTCCCGCAGTTCCTCGGTGGCCACGGTGCAGTTCATCGTGCAGAGCAGGGGCAGCCAGCCCCCGGTGGAAGAACAGAAGGCGGCCAAATTCCCCGTGGGGTCGATGACCGGCTCATTGGAAAAGCCGAAAAGGGTCCCCGAAGTTCCCAGGCTCATGGTGAGGGTGCCGTCCCTGACCGCGCCGGTACCGATGGCCCCCATCATATTGTCCCCACCGCCTGCGGCAACGGGGATCCCTGCGGGGATTCCGTAAACATTGGCCGCAGCAGCGGAAACCGCGCCTGCGGACTCACCGGGTTTTACCAGCCGGGGAAGGCAGCCAATCACCTTGGGGTCAATATAGGCGCAGACTTTTTCGGACCATTTCCGCTCCCGGACATCGAAAAGGGCGGTGCCCGAAGCATCCCCGTATTCCGCCGTGTATTCCCCGGTCAGGAGCCAGTTGATGTAATCGTGGGGAAGGAGGATGTGGGCGAGTTTGGCAAAGGCTTCGGGTTTATGTTTTTTGAGCCAAAGTACCTTTGGGGCGGTGTAGCCCGGCCGCATGGGGAGGCCGGTTAATTTGATAAGGGCGGCTTCGCCCCCCGCGGCCTTGGTTAAATCATCGCATTCATTCTGGGTGGAGGTATCGCACCAGAGTTTGACGTTGGAGAGGGCCTTTCCCGCCGCATCCAGGGGCACAAAACTGTGCTGATGCCCGGAAACGCCGATTGCCGCAATGGTCTTTTTCAGGGCCCCGTCGAGTTTGTCAAAGGCGGCCTTGAGGGCCGTATCGTACCATTCGGCCTTTTGCTCCCGGCTGCCATCGTTTTCGGCTATCATATCCACCGGCACCTGGGCCTTGGCAGCGATGGCCTTCTTTTCATAATCGTACAAAACAACCTTACAACTCTGGGTTCCAAGATCGATTCCGCACAGGGTTTTCATGGGTCACCTCGTTTCATTATTTTATGGCATGTTAGTATACTTGTCTATATCGAATATTACCTCAGGACTCCAGAAGGGCGAAAAAATTTATTTCCTTGAGGAGGGTGATTACGTCCTTCATCTTTTTCTTGTTGAATTTTTTAAGGATCCAGTAAATTTCCGAACGGATGGTGGTTTCTTCCACGAACCGCTGTTCGGCGATTTTCTTGTAGGGGTAACCATCATAGGCCATCTTGATGATCTCGTATTCCGTGTTGGATATCTTCATCATCACCTTGAGCACTTCCTTCACCTTGCTTTGGGTTTCGCTGATCCGCCGTGACTCCCCAAGGATCCGGTTGGCAATTTCGGGCCGGAGCATAAGGGTGTTGGAGGCCACCGCCCGGATGGAAGAGAGAATCTCCTCCACGGGGCTGGTCTTGATGATGTAGTCCATGGCCCCCACGGTATAGGCTTTAAAGATCAGATCGTCCCGGCTGTGGATGGTAAGGATGATGGTTTTTATGGCGGGGTTGAATTCCCGGATTTTTTCAATGGCGTCTATGCCGGCAGTTTTGGTCTCCATCTGGATGTCCATAAGGACGATGTGGGGGTTCAGTTCCCGCACTTTTGCGACCGCTTCCTCCCCGCTAAAGGCCAGGCCCGCCACTTCAATATCTTCTTCCTGACGGATGATATGGGCAAAATAATTGACGATCTCCGCCGTATCGTCGGCGATAAGGACCCGGATTTTTTCCACGCTAACCTCTTTGTGCCGTCAGGGGAAGTATGATCTGCACACTGGTACCTTCCCCCCATTTGCTCTCCACCCGCATCTGTCCCCAATGGGATTTTACCACCCGGTAAGCGTATGACATACCCAGGCCCCAATGGTACGCCCCGGACTTTGCTGAATAATAGGGCTCGAAGATCCGCTTTAAATCGGGCTTTTTTATGCCGATTCCGTTATCCTGGATGATAATGAAGATCCACTGAAACTGGATCGCCGTATCTATCAGGATAGTTCCCTTCTCCCTGCCCGCGCTCCTGATGGCCTCCGCCGCATTGTTAAGGATGTTAATCAATACCTGGCTTATATGATAGTAATCGAACCGGCATCTGGTCAGCCGGGGGTCCCACTGGTCTTTGGCCCAGGCAATTTCAATGTTTTTATCCAGGTTTGCCTTGGCCGCCGCTTCTTCAAGGGCCCCTATCAGATTATTTTCCATAAACCGATAACGTATGTCCCGGAGGGCATCCAGGGTCCCGGATGTTTTTTGCAGGGACAGGTCGATAATTTCCCTGATTTTTTCCACCGTTTTCAGCGTCCCCTCCCGGCCCCCTTCTTCCCGGACCGCCTGCTCCGCCAGTATGTGGATGCTGAACAGGAGGTTTTTCTCCGAATGGAGGATATCGCTCAGGACATCGTTCATCCTGAGAAGGTCCCGGTGTATCTTCCGGTCCACAAAGATATGAACCATGCTCCCCAGACGGTAGTTAAGCAGCAAAATAGTTTCCAGAAGGATCCCCGCGACGGTGGCGGGAATAATCAGATAGCACCAGGCGTATACGGTATAGATATTTTCGAAGATCCAAAAACCGGAACTCAGGGCCTTATTGACGGACATCAGGGAAGGGCCGATGAAGAAAATGCCGTAGAAGAGAATGTGCTGAACCCCCAGGCACCATGCGAACAGGGATATTTGCTGCCGGATAAAGTGAATACGGTTCTGCGCCCGGTAACGGACCAGGATCCATACGGGGTAAAAAAGAAAAATAAAGATCAGTGCCCGGTTAAAGAGGTGCAGCAGGGAAATAAGCCGGGTATAGGGGGCAGGGTTGGCGAGGGTATGGCTGCTGACATATATCCGGTATGCGGTGGAGGGGTCGTAGAACCAGAGATTCCAGAGGATCAACAGGGCAAACAGGATCAGCCGTTTATAACCGCTCCCCGAGCTTTGGATAAAATCGTAAACAAAAATGGGGACCGCCAGAAGATACAGGGCTATGCCGGCGTTTATCATCCGGTTCAGGGTGGAAATGGGCAGCCTGACCACGTTGTTTATCAGGGAAAAAACCCGATAGTCCGCGCTGAAAATAAGATGGAGGTTGGAGTAGTTGCCGAACATATTCAGGTACATAGCTATGGAAAAAAACGAGAGGATCATCCCCGCTATCATCATCAGAAAGAACCAGCAAAAGCGGTTCTGATATTCCTTAACTACCAGGATGATCGAGAAAATGATCAGGGCAAAAATCCCGTAAAACACCGGTTTACCAACTTTGAATTATGGTACGACCGGCCGGAAGGGTTGTCAATGAGCGGTCAAGCCCCACAACAAGATGCCGAATGATATACTCTGTTAGAAAATGAAACTTATAACCACTATTGATAATCTACCCCCTGTTTTGGCCGCATCGGTGAGCGCGGAGGAACGGGCATATATTGAGGGTATATCCGCCTGCAACGGACTGCCATTTGCAGTGACTCCGCACTTCGCATCCCTGGCCGGGCCGGAGCCGGAAGATCCCATCCGCCGGCAGTTTATGCCCGACCCCCGTGAAGCGCAGGGCGATGCCTTCGCCCTTAATGATCCTCTGGGAGAGTCATACCACCGGGCCACGCCCCGGCTGATCCACCAGTACCGTGACCGGGCGCTGCTTAAAACAACCGGGTTCTGCGGCGGCTTTTGCCGTTTCTGTTTCCGCCGGGTATGGATGGCCGAAAAAACGCCCTTTATTACCGCAGCTGAATTGGACCCGGTTCTGGATTATCTTAACACCCATCCTGAAATCCGGGAAATCCTTATCTCAGGCGGCGATCCTTTAACGGCTTCCGATGAACGGCTGGAATGGCTTTTTCAGGGCTTGCGATCAGCAAATCCGGCCCTGTCCCTGCGCGTCTGTACCCGGCTCCCCATCACCGCCCCGGACCGGATCACATCGGAATTTATCGGCCTGCTCCGCCGCTTTTCGCCGCTTCGTCTGGCGGTCCACATCAACCACCCCCGGGAATTTTCTGCGGAAAGTCGGCGGGTACTCACCGCCATTACGGAAGCGGGCATCCCCGTGCTGGTCCAGACCGTGCTCCTCAAGGGCGTCAACGATGATACTGAAACCCTGACCGCGCTTTTCCGGAAATGCCGGGACCTGGGGCTCATCCCCTACTACCTCTTCCAACTTGATTTGGCCCCCGGAACTGCCCATTTCCGTGTCCCCCTCAAACAGGGACTCGCTTTGTATCGGGAACTGCAAGGAACTTTAGTTCCGGCTTTAATGGAGACAGACCCCGTGCTCCCGGCTTATGCGGTGGACCTCCCCGGCGGGGGCGGCAAAATCCGCCTCTCACAGGATTGCATCGCCGGGGGAAAAAATCGGCCCGGAGGCCGGGTATACCTTCTCAAAGACAAGAACGGGAAGCTCTGGCCCTACCCTGCAGATTAGGCGGGTAAAATTTTTACTCTTTTTTCTCAAAACTGATTGACTTTAATCCCTAAAATCCGCATTGTTCATTTTAGTATTTAAATTCAGAATGAAAAATACCGGCTTTATCGGCACGGCGAGCTGTATTTGAAGAGAGGTTGTGAGAACCGGATTGAAAGGAAGCGATGTGGTCGTCGGGGATGTTTCCAAGTCCTTCGGTGATTTTAAGGTCTTAAACGAGGTGAGCCTTGGAATAAAAAAGGGCGAATTTTTCTCCCTTTTGGGCCCCTCAGGATGCGGCAAAACCACCCTTCTGCGGATCATCGCAGGCTTTGAAAGCCCGGACTACGGGGTGGTCACCTTTGACGGCGTTGATGTGCTTCCCCTGCCCCCCAACCGGCGGCAGGCCAACACGGTCTTTCAGAATTACGCCCTTTTCCCCCATTTGACGGTCTTCGAAAACGTCGCCTTTCCCCTGCGGATCAAACACCTCCCCAAGGCTGAAATTGCCCCCAAGGTGAACGAGTACCTCAAACTGGTACAATTGGAAGGCCACGCCCACAAAAAGCCGAACCAGCTTTCCGGGGGCCAGAAACAGCGGGTGGCTATCGCCCGGGCCCTGATCAACGAGCCCCGGGTGCTCCTGCTGGATGAACCCCTTTCCGCACTGGACGCCAAGCTCCGCCAGCACATGCTTATCGAACTGGACCAGATCCACGACAAGATCGGCATCACCTTTATCTACGTGACCCATGACCAGCAGGAGGCCCTTTCGGTCTCCGACCGGATCGCCGTGATGAACCAGGGGAATGTCCTGCAAGTGGGCACCCCCCACGAGATTTACGAAAGCCCCGCCACAGATTTTGTGGCCCGGTTCATCGGGGAGATCAACCTCTTTGATGCAACGGTTACCAGGGTGGACAAAATCGATCAGCCTTTGCTCCCCGCCATTGCCCCCTCGGACAGCACCGAATACATGGCGGAACTGGTGATCCCCGAACTCGGACGCATCAAGGTAACGACGGTGGACGAGGTGGAACCCGGTCAGAAAGTGGTCTTTACCGTCCGGCCTGAAAAAATCGTCATCTCCAAGGAAAAGCCCAGCACCAAGCGGGCGGATATCAACTTTTTCCAGGGCACGGTGGACGAGCCCATCTATTCGGGATTCCAGACCAAGTTCTACGTCAAAATTACCCAGGCCGCTCCCGACAAAAATATGGATCAGAAGGTGCTTATCCGGGTGATCAAGCAGCACGCCAACTATTCCGATGAAGGGCCGGATATTGTCTGGAAGGACGATGTCTACCTTTCCTGGAGCGCCAACGACGGCTATATTGTGGGTGTTAAAGAATGAGCGCCGCAATCAAGCGGAACTACGGGCCGCTGTACTCATCCCCCATGGCGGTGTGGTTCACGATCTTCCTCCTGGCGCCCCTGCTCATCATCGTACTGTACAGTTTCCTTAAAAAAGAGCTCCACGGCGGGGTGGAATGGCAATTCTCCCTGAACGCCTACAAAAGCCTCTCAAACCCCAATTTCCTCCTCATCACCGGGAGGACGATCCTCACTTCCATCACAGCGACCATCATCACCATCCTGATAGCCCTCCCCTGCGGCTACTACATGGCCAAGAGCCGGAACCAGACCTCCCTGCTTTTATTGATCATCATCCCCTTCTGGACCAACTTCCTTATCCGGGTTTTTGCGTGGATGAACATTTTGGGGAACTCAGGCTTCCTCAACGAATTCCTGCTCCGCGCAGGGCTTATCAGCGACTATATCCACTTCCTCTACAACCAGAAGGTAGTGGTACTGGTGCTGGTCTACATGTATCTGCCCTACGCCATCCTCCCCCTCTTTTCCACTATTGATAAATTTGATTTTTCCCTGCTGGAAGCGGCCCGTGATCTGGGGGCCACCAAGCTCGGTTCCATGATCCACGTATTGCTGCCCAATATCCGCAGCGGTGTGTATACGGCGGTGCTGTTCACCTTTATCCCGATATTTGGGGCTTATGCGGTGCCGCTGCTTGTCGGCGGCAAGGATTCCTACATGCTGGGAAATGTCATCGCCGACCAGATTACCAAGTCCCGGAACTGGCCCCTGGCATCGGCAATCTCCATGGTCCTGACCCTGGTAACCACCATTGGGGTCATGGTGATGATGAATCTCCAGAAAAAAGACGCCGGCCGAACCGTTGAAATGAAGAGGGGCAAATGAACATCAAAGACATGGTCCGCAATACCATCACCTCCCTGAAGACAGGTTCCCATGCACAGGGGGAGGCCGCGCGCCACGCCCGGCGGGCCTACCGCAAACGGGAAGTTTCGTTTTCTCAGATCATTTTTATCGCCGCTATAGTGTTCCTCTTTTTGCCCCTCCTGGTGCTGGTGCTCTACTCCTTTAATGCCTCCAGGGGCATGGGCTGGACGGGCTTCTCCCTTGTCTGGTATAAAGAGCTCTTTTTCCATTCACGGGACCTCTGGCGGGCTTTCCGCAACAGCATCCTTATCGCCGTCACTTCCGCCGGCACCGCCACGGTACTGGGAACCTTCGGGGCCATCGGGGTGAACTGGTACCGCTTCAAAATGCGGAACTACGTGCAGACCATCTCCTTTCTCCCCATGATCCTGCCGGAAATCATCATCGGCGTGTCCCTGTCGATTTTCTTTGCCGGGATCGGCATCAGGCTGGGGCTTATGACCATCTTTATCGCCCATACCACCTTCAACCTCCCCTTCGTGTTCCTCATGGTTATGGCCCGGCTGGACGAGTTTGACTTTTCCATCATCGAGGCCGCCCGCGACCTGGGGGCCAACGAGGCTCAGACATTACTCAAGGTGACGGTCCCCATCTGTATGCCCGGTATCGTCTCCGGCTTCCTCACCGCCATCACCATCTCCCTTGAGGATTTCGTCATCACCTACTTTCTCTCAGGTCCCGGTTCATCGACCCTGCCCCTGTACATCTACTCGGCCATCCGTTTCGGAGTATCCCCGGTTATCAACGCCCTTTCGGTGGTGATGATCCTGGGCACGGTACTGTTGACGTATCTATTGCGGAACTTCCTCAAGTATATCGCCGCAAAATAGTCTACAGTTAATATAACATCATGTTGTTCCAGGAGGAAAAAATGAAAAATACATCTGCACTGGGGTTGTGTACCCTCTTGGCTGTCCTGTGTCTGTTCACCCTGCCGGGCTGCGGCGGGAAAACCGACCCAAACACGCTCTACCTTTACAACTGGACCTATTACACCCCGGACTCGGTAATCGAAAAGTTCGAAAAAGAATACGGCGTCACGGTGAATATTGATTTTGTTGATTCCAATGAGAGTATGTACGCGAAGATCAAGGCCGGGGGCACAGACTATGACATCGTGTTCCCCTCGGGAGACTATACCTTCATCATGATCAAGAAGAACATGCTGGAGAAAATCGATAAATCCAGGCTTTCGAACCTGCAAAATATCGATCCTGCGGTGCTGCAACGGGCAACCTACGATCCCACTATGGAATATTCGGTGCCCTATTATTTCGGCGCGGCGGGTATTGCGGTAAATACCGCGCAGGTACCCAACTTTGAACGCAGTTGGTCCATTTTCGGCCGCAGCGACCTGAAAGACCGGATGACCATGCTGGACGATATGCGGGAAGTTCTGGGGGATGCCCTCACCTACCTGGGCTACAGCGTAAACACCAAAAATCCCGCAGAAATCGAAGCGGCCAAAAATCTGGTCAACAATTCGTGGAAGCCCAACCTGGTCAAATTTGACGCCGAAGCCTTCGCCAGAGGTTATGCCGATGGGGAATTCTGGGTAGTACAGGGCTATGCGGAGTCGGTTTATAAAGAAATTGCCGAAAAAGAGCAGCTCAAACGGGATACGGTCTTCTTCATCCCCCCCGAAGGCGGCCCCGCCTACATCGACAGTATGTGCATCCTCAAGGGCTCCAAACATGTTGATCTGGCCCACCAATTCATCGACTTTATCCACCGGCCCGAGATCTACGCCGAATTTATCGATACCTTCGGCTTCCCCTCTACGGTCAACATCCCCGCCCGCGCCCTCAAAAAAGGCCCCTCCTGGTACACCGCAGAAGACCTGACCCGTACAACCCTCAAGGATGACCTGGGTGAAGCCCTGGACATCTACAACGAGGCTTGGTTCGATTCGATAAAGGTGGGGAATTAAACATGATTACCAATTTTACAGTAAAGGATAAGCCCTAATTACTAACTTTTATGTATTTTGTTTTTTTCCCCGCACCAATTTTGATAATAAAGCCTTCTTTCAGGAGTGAGGAGAGGCTGGCCTCCACCGTGGATGTGCTGATATCGGGAAAGCGGTCCAGGATATCCCTTTTTGAAAGCTGTACCAGGGTGCTTTCAAAGAGGGCCCGAACCCGATCCGGCTTTGACAGGCTGCGGTTAAAGGTCAGGCCCACCCTAAAGGAAAATTCCCGGTAGGCCTTCAATAATACCTCCAAAAAATGCTGTACAAAGGGAAGGCAGTCGTTTTCCCCCTCGTGCCAGCCGGTAGAACCGATTTCCAGGGCTTCGTAGTAGGTTTCCCTGGTCTGTTCGATGATCGTTTCCAGACTGATGTACTTTCCCACGAGGTAGCCCGAACGGTAAAGCAGCAGCAGGCAGAGGAGACGGCTCATCCTGCCGTTGCCGTCGGCGAAAGGATGGATACAGAGGAAGTCCAGGATAAACCGGGGGATGAGCAGCAGGGGATCGATTTTCCCCGCATCCAGCGCCCCGTTGAAGGCGGCGCAGAGTTCTTCAATGGCGATAGGGGTCTCAACAGCCGGTAGGGGCTTAAAGCGTACCCGTTCCCGGCCATCGATACTGACCTCGGCAATGATATTGTCCGCCGCCTTGTATTTCCCTCCCAACATGGAAGGGTTGAACTGATAGAGGTCCCGGTGCAGTTGGAGGATAATATTGGGCCGCAGGGGGATATGATCGTAACTTTCGTGGATCAGGGCCAGTACTTCCCGGTAGCCGGCGATTTCCTCCTCCGAACGGTTCCGGGGCTCAGTCTTCATGGCAACCAGGGCGGCAAGCCGCTCGTCTGATGTATTGATCCCTTCGATCCGGTTTGACGCACCGGTACTCTGTATCCGGGCTATTTCGAGTAATGTTACCAAAACGTCTTGACGAGCCTCTACAAACAGTTCCTGCTTCCCCTTGTACTCATGGACAGCGGCAAGGAGGTTCATGATCTCATTGCAGGCAAGGGAGGAAGGTAAGTCTGAATAGTCAAAGTTTCTCATTTGGTTCTGCCTGATTTTTCTTGGTTCTGCCCAATTATAGTATGAATTTAGGCAGTAAGGCAAGTAAATTGGGCAGAACCGGGAACAAAATCTAAGCTTGCATAGTCAATGCGGTATCCAGCCGGGATCGGAATTCCCCCTCGCTTATCCCGTTCTTTAAATAATCGGTAATAAGCAGCCGGATAAGTTGGGGGAAAGCCTTCCAGTACCGCTCCGGCCAGGCCCCCAGTTCCTTCCGCAGGCCCTTCTCCTCGGCTTCGCCCATGGTTCCCGATGAATAGTCGACAAACTGTTTAATCATCGAAGAAAGGAGGTCCGCCGGGAGTTTGTCTTCCCGGCCGCCGGAATTGGAATCGGGGTCCGGTATCCAGGCATCGGTAAGCTGCTTAATCTGATCATCCTTCAGTTCCGGGGCTTCCTGTTTGATGATCCGCACCGCATAATCAAGGACACTTTGCTTGAGGCCCTCAATGGTGCCTTCAATATTGAGATGGGATGTCATTTCCTTTGCCAGTTTTTTAGGGTCCGGCAGATTCCGGGCGCCGCCAAACATGGTAAGTTCCCGCCGCCGCCTGACCACCGCGGCGGCCACCGCCTCTATGGCCGCCTCATCGCAGCGGTTCAGTATATAGTCCATTACCCGGACCAGTTCAGGGTCTGCCATTAGAAGATCATAGCCCCAAACCGGGGGGCCCGCAATGGGGACAGAGCTTAAGGGACAGAGCTCTGTCCCTGAGCTTCAATTTTCCGACGCTTTCCGGCATACTGTTTTCAATGAAGTTGACTATTCTTGGTTCCGGTACCTCCCACGGCGTTCCTGTAGTGGGCTGCGACTGCCCGGTCTGCCATTCCGAAGATCCACGGAACAAACGGATGCGGGCCTCACTCTATATTGAAGGGGCTCGGGGAGAAAAGGCCATTATCGACACCGGGCCGGAATTCCGCCTCCAGGCAATTCGGGCGGGGATTAAAAAACTGGACGGAATCTTTCTGACCCATGCCCATGCGGATCATGTCCACGGCCTGGATGATGTGCGCCCCCTGAGCCGGGAAACACCTCTTCCGGTTTACGGAAATGATGAAACCATCAGCGAAATGAAGGAACGGTTCTCCTATGTGTTCAAAGAAACCCAGCGCGGTGGCGGAAAGCCTCGGGTCATTCCCACGGTAGCCTTCGAACCGGTGGTCCTTGGGGAGTTAACCTTTACCCCAATACCGGTAAAACACGGGATGCTGAACATTTTAGGCTGGAAAATTGAAGAAAAGACGATGGATATCATGGCGGTGACGGCCGGCGCCGCAGTCTACCTCACCGATACCAGCGAAATCCCCGCCGCTTCCCGGAAAATCATCGGCAAACCGGCAATTTTGATCATCGGGGCGCTACGGATACGGCCCCACGAGACCCATTTTTCTTTTACGCAGGCCCTGAACGCCGCCCTGGAAATCGGGGCCGAAAAAGTCTGGCTAACCCACATCTGCCACGACCTTCTTCATGGGGAAATAATCGAATATTGCCGGAATTTTATGAAAGAACGAAGCCTCACAGGGATTTCTGCGGAACCATCATTTGACGGCCTGGAGATCATCCTGTAAAAATCGTTATCAGACTTTTTTGGTGACGAAGTCGCTCTTGAGGCAGCGGGCGCAGATCTTCAGGGTAAGGGTGGTACCCCCGATTTCGGTCTTTACCTTTACGAGGTTAGGCTTCCAGGTCCGGCGGGTATGATTCTTGGCATGGCTTACCTTATTACCGGTTATCGTATGTTTTCCGCAGATATCGCAGGTCCGTGACATATAATCCTTCCTTATCAGCTAGTAGAGTTTATAAGATTATCAAAAAGGGAAAAAAATGTAAAGCCCCTATAGAACCTTCCGCCGAGGCCTGCTCCCTACGGGGAGCTTGGGCCGAGGTTCCCTTTTTACGGATAACGGCGCTTGAAGCCTCCCACACGGGCGGAGGCAGTGACGCTGAGGGGCGACTTCTCGCCCCGGACCAGGTACTGATAGCCGATACCGGCGATCATGGCCCCGTTATCGCCGCAGAGATCCAGGGGTGGAAAGATACAGCGGAGGTCCCGCTGTTCGGCAAGCCGGGCGCGGAGGTATGAATTGGCGGCCACCCCGCCCCCGGCGACAATGGTCTTAAGCCCCGTGTCCTCAGCGGCCCGGAAGAGGCTGCGGAGAAGGATTTCTACTGCAGTTTTCTGAAAAGAAGCGGCAATGTCAGCCCCTTCGCACCGGGCAATATCCGCAGAACCAGCCGTGGAGTTTGGCTGCGCCAGCTTGCCTTTTACCCTGAACTGTTCCAATTGATTGATCACCGCCGTTTTCAGCCCCGAATAGGAAAAGTCGTAATGATGTTCTCCCTTATCCAGCTTGGGCATGGGGAAACGAAAGGCTTCGCTGTTCCCGGATTGGGCGAGCTTGTCGATTACCGCCCCGCCGGGATAGCCAAAGCCGTAATGTTTGGAAACCTTGTCGAAGGCCTCACCCACGGCATCGTCAATGGTGGTCCCCAGCACCGTAATATCATCAAAATTATCCACACGGCAGATAATGCTGTGCCCCCCGGAAATGAGGAGCCCCAAAAAAGGATAGGGGACCTCCGCTCTATCCGCAGGGACAGGGCTTGCAGGTTCCGGGTTATCGCTGAGCAGCCGGGAGGCGTAGAGATGGGCCAGCATGTGGTTTACCGCGATAAAAGGGAGGCCCCGGGCCCAGGCAAAAGCCTTGGCAAAGCTCAGGCCCACCAGCAGGGAACCGAGAAGCCCCGGATGGGCCGTAGCGGCAACCCCATCGACCCCCTCGGGACCGAGACCCGCCTTGTCCAGGGCTTCCTTTACCACCCCGTATATCCACTCGGTGTGCTTACGGCTGGCGATTTCAGGGACTACCCCATTATACATGGCATGAAAGGGAATCTGGGTGGCAACCACGCTGGACAAAATCCGCTGTCCGTCTTCCACCACCGCCGCCGCGCATTCATCACAGGAGGATTCAATCCCAAGAATCTTCATCATCAAGCCCCATCATAAAACGGGAAATGGTGGTGAGCGAGTACCCCTGCTCTATCAGTTCGGGGTACAACTCCTCCAATGTGGCCGCCAATTCGTTTGACCAGGTGTGGCCGATCATCACGGCGGACCCGGTCCGCCGTGCCTTTTGCAGACCCTCCCCCACATACTGAATCATAGAGGCCTTTTCTTGAATATTGTCTAAAAACACGTCCCGCTCCCCAATCTTTATTCCCAAGCGCTTTGCAGCCGCAGGCGCCGCAGTATCCGCAATGGTTCTTGAATCTAAGAAATATATGCCATGTTCACGGCAAAGGGCAAGCACGGTTTCCATCATCTCCTGATCCATGGTGACCCGTGATCCCTGATGGTTGTTCATCCCCGCCACGGGACCGATCTCAGCCAGATTCCGCGCCAATACTTCCCGGACCTCGTCGGGACTCATCCCCGTATAAATTGCCCCCGGCCCCGGGTCCTCCCCCCCGACAGCCTCCATGGGCTGGTGGAGAAAGACCTCCTTACCGGCCGCCCGGATGCGCCGGGCAGCCTCCGCCGAATTGGGCAGCCCCGGCAGCACCGCGATGGTCAGCGGCCCCGGAAAACGGAGAAAGGGCTCCAGTTCGCGGAGGTTGTTCCCCGCATCGTCTATCACAAAAACGAGGGTTCTCTGACGCGGGACCGGCTTTGGCAGTTCCGGGGGCCGGAAGACCGGCCGGTCTGCGGCAGTGGGTGACGGCACAGGTTGTGATACCGAAGGCGAAGCGTGCACGGGCTGCGCCGGGGCCGGCTGTGCGGGAACCGGCGTTCCCCCCGCCGCAGAAGGCGCCTTTTCAATTTGAGGCGGCCTGGTGAGCACCAGGGTAATTGAGACAAAGACCGAAAGGGCTATCAGTGCGACGGCGCAAAAAAGAATGGGAGCACGGTCCTTTGCGGTTAGCTTTTTGGCTTTTTTCCGGGGGCGCTTTTTTTGGGGGGGACTTCTTGTTTTAGGAGCTGTTTCTTTAACAGTCCGTTTGCCAAGAATCTTTTTATTCACTTATTCTACGATACCCGAAACTGAATGACAAATCAATATGGTAGTTTTTTTGTAACCATTCAGCCGGATACGGAGGCATGGGGTAGTATGGCAAACTACTCCTATGCGAAATACACGCAGTCCCTAAGCTCCTCAGCATTACTGCGCATCTTCCTCAGGGCCCTCATTTCAATCTGACGGACCGCTTCCGGGGAAATGCCCATCTTGTCGCCGATGGTTTTAAGGGAGTGACGCTCACAGCCGTCAAGCTGATACCGGTAGGTGAGTATCCGCCGCTCCCGATCTTTCAGGCGGTTAAGGATCCGCATGGTGTCGGTATGGGAGGATTTCCGCAAAAGGTCCTGTTCAGGATTGTAGGTATTATCCTCGTGGAAATCCGCAGCGGCGGAGCTGTCTTCAGGGGACCGTTGATCCCCGACCACATCCAGGGATACAAGGCCGTTGGTTATACCAAGAATCTGCTCGACTTCTTCCACGGAAACACCGATTGCAGCGGCCAGATCAGCGGAGCCGGGCTGATGCATAAGTGATTGGCTTAAGGAGTGAAAGGCCTTCTGGATCCGCTGAAACAATACTTCTTTGTGATGGGGCAGACGGATGACCCGCTTTTTATTCGAGATGTACCGGGAAATGGATTGGCGGATCCACCAGTTAGCATAAGTTGAAAAACGAATATTCCTGCGATAATCATATTTTTCCACAGCCCGGATAAGGCCCATGTTTCCTTCCTGTATGATATCCATCAGGGGAACCCCGCTGGAAACATACATGCGGGCTATTTTGATAACCAGCCGCAGATTGGCCTCTATCAGCCGACGGCGGGCATCCTCATCACCTTCCTGGATCCGCTTGGACAATTCCAGGGCCTCTTCAAAACTTAAAAGGGGGATGGCTTTGATCTGGTTAAAATAGGCCTGTAAGCTGTCAAATTCCTGGATGCCGGTGTCTTTTTGCTTTACCATAAATCCTCCCGAAATACCCTCTGGCAAATCACTATTATACAAGCAAGTTTCGTGCCAAGCCACGAAATAATGCCCCATGCCTTATAATTCGTTATGCCATATAGAATTAGAAAATACGGAGATTTTAAACATTTTTATTATATTCCCGGCCTGTATAAAAATTTATACTATCTCCGTTTTTGATTATATGGAAAAACTAATATGCCTATGCTATGCTTATACTATTACTATGATTGAGTATGTGGTGCCAAGTAATATTGATGACCGGATTTTGACGCGGGCAGTGCAAATCCTCAATGACGGAGGACTTTTGGCGCTGCCCACCGACACCAGTTGGAGTCTGGTCTGTTCCCTGAAGTCCGGGGAAGGAATAAAAAAGCTTAAGGTCCTGTCCAATGAACGGGATGAACGGCACTTTACCCTGCTCTGCTCGGATATTTCCCAGTTTGGGGAACTTTGCAGCCTGGATAACACCCGGTTCCGGCTGATAAAACGCCTCTCCCCCGGCCCCTACGCCTTTATCCTCAAAACCCTGCCGGGGACGGAAAAGGCACTGGGACTCCGCCGCCGTGAAGCGGGGGTCCGCATCCCCGGCCATCCCCTGCCCCTGGCCCTCATCAACCTGTTGGGGCATCCCCTCTATTCGGTCACCGCAAAGCAGAGCATGGCGGCCGGTTACCAGGGGGAATTTCTTGACGATGAAGATACAGGCGCTGCCACCGTCCCGGAGATGCCCGCCATCCCGGAACATCCAGCAAAGCTCCCCCCGGAGGAAAATCTTTTCGAAGGGGGCTGGGAACTGGAAGGCATACCGGGGCTGGACCTGATCCTTGACGGCGGGGAAGAACAAAACCGGATATTTTCTACGATTCTGGACATATCCGGGGACGAAGTTAAACTGCTCCGCCAGGGGGCGGGGCCCTGGCCGGTATGATATGAAAAGCAAGCGATGGGTCCGGGTAGTATTCCGGCGGCGGGTTTTTGTCATAGCCACCCTTTTGGCCCAGATCGTCTTTTACTTTTTTTTGATAGCCGTTCCCCGTATATTCTTTCAACACCTCAATTGGGCTCTCAATGTATTAAGCATCGTGGTATGCATCAATGTGCTCAACAAGAAGGAAAAATCCGCCTACAAGATCACCTGGATTTTCCTTATCCTGTTGATCCCCATTTTTGGGGGCGCCCTGTATCTCATCTTCTATTCCCAGTCCAATCCCCGGAAGCTCAAACGGCTTATCAAAAAAAGCAATGGCCAGAGCAAGCCCTGGTTTTCCCGCCCCGGGGACCGCCTGAGCGCCCTTATCGAAGCCAACCGGGACTTCCTGCCCCAGGCCCATTACCTCCAGGAATACGCGGGTTTTCCCGTCTATGCCCACACCCAAACAACATACCTTGCTTCCGGGGAGGCCTTCTTCAAAAAGATCCTGGAAGAAATGGAAAAGGCGGAGCATTACATCTTTCTGGAATTTTTCATCCTCCGACAGGGAATCATGCTGGACCCCGTCATCGACCTGCTTGAAAAAAAGGCCCGTGAGGGTCTTGATATCAGGATTATGTACGACGATCTGGGCTGCTTCATGTCCCTGCCCCCCAATTACCGGCAGCATCTGGAAAGGCGCGGGATCAAATGCATCGTCTTTAACAAGTTCAGGCCCATCCTTTCGTCCCTGCAAAACAACCGGGACCACCGGAAGATCATTGCGATAGACGGGAAGGTTGCCTTTACCGGGGGCATCAACCTGGCGGACGAATACATCAATGCCTTCGAGCGCTTCGGCCACTGGAAGGACGCGGCGATCATGCTTTCCGGGGAAGCGGCCTGGTCCCTCACCCTGATCTTCCTGCAAATGTGGAACCTGCACCCGAAGTCGGTGGAAGACTTCGATACCCTGTACCCCTGGAAAGACGGCCCCTGTACGGTGAAATCCGATGGTTTTGTCCAGCCCTACGCGGACAGTCCCATCGACGATGAAAATGTGGGGGAACATGTTTACATTCAGATCATCAACAAGGCCAAGGACTACGTGTACATCAACACCCCCTATCTGGTGGTGGACGACAACCTGCTTTCCGCCCTGACCCTGGCGGCAAAAAGCGGGGTGGACGTGCGGATCATCACACCCCACCGCTGGGATAAGAAAATCGTAGCCATCACCTCCCGGTCCTATTACCGGCAGCTCATAAGCGCCGGGGTAAAGGTCTACGAATACTCAAGCGGCTTTAACCATTCCAAGACTTTTGTTTCCGATGACCAGGTCGCCACCGTGGGCACCACCAACCTGGACTTTCGCAGCCTCTACCTTCACTTTGAATGCGGCGTGCTGGTCTACGAAAGCCGGGCGGTGCAGGCGGTCAAGGAAGATTTTCTCAATACGATTCCGGTCTCCCACCAGATCACCCTTGCGGACTGCGCCCGGAACGCCGCCCAGCGGATTTTACAAGACGTGCTGCGGATCTTTGCGCCGCTGATGTGAGGGGGGCATACGCCCTTGTTTTTGTATGCAAAGCATGATACAATTTTGTTATGTTTAAAGTTCATGTTAAACCGTCACGGGATCTGCGGAACAGCTATGCAGCGCTTGCGGGTATACTGAAAGATCATGACCAGATCATCATTACCAATAAGGGCAGAGGCGAGTCGGTGCTTATTAATATAGAAGATTATGCGGATTATGAAGATTATGTACACCGGCGCTATATCCGGGAAAAGCTGGCGGAGGCGGAAGTGGCAGCCGCCAAACCTGATACGGTGTGGTTAGGTCATGAAGATTTTTGGGATAGCCTCTAATCCTGCACGGGGCGCGGGATATTGCGAAATATATTGAGTAAAAAACTTACTATCTCACTCACATAAATTATTACCGCTTACCCCACCACCAGTCCCGCCCCGAGCTCGAACGCCTTCCGCTTATCCTGTGAACACATCACTCAAATTAACGGAAAGGCCTTCGATAGCAACAGAGGGCAGGACGGTTCCGGCCTCATAGGTTTTCCAGGCGCTTACACCCTCTTCAAAGATGCTGACCTGCACGGTTTTGTCATCAGGGGATACGGCCCAAAATTCGCGGACACCAGCTTTAAGGTACAAGTTCAATTTTCGTAAATATTCAACGCAGGAATTCGAGGGGGAGAGGATCTCTATAACCAGGTTAGGCGCCCCCCTGCAGCCTTCGGGGCCAAGCTTCTTGGGGTCGCAGATCACCGATATGTCCGGCTGGACAACGGTATCGTCGCTTTCGTCCTCCTCAAAAAACAGGCGGATATCGTAAGGGGCGCTGCGTACTTTGCAGGGCTTTCCGTGGAGATAATTAGCTATCTGCCTGAATATCTCACCGCTTATTGCCTGGTGAGCATCATTCGGTCCTGCCATGGCATAGGCAACACCTTTGACAAGCTCATAGCGTTCACCTTCCTTGAGTTCCCACTGCCGGTAATCGGCATAGGTATAATGTCGGCCATTTTCTTCTGTTTTTGGGGCCAAATCACTCATTCCAATAGCCTCTTACTATATATAGTATAAAGGGCCCAATATAATGTGTCAATTAACTGTGCGGTACCAACAAAGGGGTATGAACCAACGCCAGTACAAATAATTCCTATGTTATACCAGCGAATTTTTTAACATATTCAGCTTACCTCGCCGCCAGTCCCGCCCCAAGCTCAAATGCCTTCCGCTTGTCCTGGGGGAAAATTTCTTCCCGGCGGATTTTCCGCGCGTCCCCATCAAACATGGTCATCTCATATTTGCTGTAGTCCGTGGTCTGCCAGGTTTCGGTGGATACCAGGGTCTTTGCGGGACCGATGAGCTGGTTAAAGCGCGCTTCGTAAAACTTGAATTTTTCCGTATACCCGATGGAGTCCAGGACCGATTCGCTTACGTTCATGGTGTAAATCAGGACTGTGGGAATTCTCCGGGTAAAGAAGGTGGCCCTGTCCTTGCTATAGGTAACGTACTGGAAGGTGAGCCGTTCAAAAAGGGCCCGGGCGGCGGCGGTGATCTCCCCGATATAAATGGGGGAGCCGATGATAAGGGCGTCACAGTCGCGGATGCGGTCCAGCACGGGTTTCAGTTCGTCACCGAAGGCGCAGCGGCCAAAGCTCTTCCCGCCCCGGCGCTTGCACTCAAAGCAGCTGATGCAGCCTTTGAAGTTGAGGTCATAGAGGTTGACCAGTTCCGTTTCCGATCCCCGGGAGGCCGCGCCCTTCAGGGCTTCTTCCACCAGGATAGAAGTATTCCAGCCCTTGCGGGGGCTGCCGTTGATGGCGATTGTTTTCATTTTCTCCTCTTTCGTGTTACTTTGTGCTGCTTTGCGGTTATCTTCTAATTACTAACCAGCACCGACACGCCGTCCGGTATCACAACGATAGAGGCATTCGGATTGCCCAAAATTTCCTCCGCCTTTTTGACCGCTTCTTCAATGGAATGGGCCGGTGTCATGTGGAGGTCCCGTACCATTTCGTCGGGGGCATCGGAGATGTAGATAACCTGAGCGTGCTGTAACACACGGGCGAAAATCTGGGACTGCCATTGATCGATGCGGGTGCTTTCCTTGGGGGTCTTCATGAAGGTGTCCAGCATCCGGTCCAGGTTTTTTTCTTCGGCAAATGTTTTGTAAAATTCCGGCGCACCGTGGCCGTCGTTGGATTTGGCGAGCATGATGATCACACCGCCTTTTTTGACCGTGGCTTCCGCGGCGGTCATGCCCTTAACAGCCTGGTAGATATTCTGATCCAGGGGATAGCCGCCGTTGGTTGAAATGGCGATGTCCGCAGGACTGGCCTCCGCCTTGCATTTGCTTAAAAGAAATTCCCGGCCATCCCGGTGGGCCAAGTCGCAGTCCCCGGCGGCGGCGTAGATTATTTCCTTGGCGGCGTTGATCACCACATTGCAGATAAAGTCCAGCCGGGCAATCCGGGCGGCGTAGAGCATGTCGATGTGGATGGGGTTCCCTTCGACAATGCCGGTGCGGGCTTTGGGGTGGGCGATGAATTCGGCGTTGTGGTTGTAGACCACGGTCTTGCGGGCGGCGATACCGGGGAGCACACTCTTGCGGCCCCCGGAAAAGCCGGCGAAGAAGTGGGGTTCAATGAAGCCCTCCGCCACAAGAAGGTCCGCCTCCACCGCAAGCTTATTGAGGATCAGGTCGCCGCCTGAGGGGAGCTTTCCCATATAGACCATGTCGGGAGAATCGCAGTCGTGGATGACGATCTTTTCCCGGCCCATGATCTCGGGGCCGAATTTACTTTCCAGTTCCGCCTGAGTAGTTTCCCGGTGGCAGCCCGTGGCAATCAGAATCGTGATATCCACATCGGGACTTCCCCGGCGGATTTCCGCCAGCATCCGGGGGACGATAATTTTGCTGGGCACCGGACGGGTATGATCACTGGCAATCAGCACCACTTTTTTCTTACCCTCCGCCATCACCCGCAAGGGCGGCGTTCCCGCCGGATGCTCCAGGGCGAAATCGACCAAAACTTCCTGAGTTTTTTCCGCCCTGTAGTGGTGCATCCGGGAGACCAGTTCACCCTTAAAACGGGCGTTGGGTATATCGTACTCTAAAACTTCTTTCCCGTAGGGAAACGTAATGAGCGGCATCCGGTTAGGCCCCTTTTTATGAAGCCATCTGCTTGATAAGGGAGAAGTCCCCGCTCGCGGCGGCCCTGACAATCGGCCCCATGTACTCGTCCACCTTTGCGGCGGTAAGGGGCACGGGCATATTCTTGAGTTTCATGTCAAGCTGCGGGTCCTTGGCCGCGGTGAGGATCTTGTCCACATAGTTGTCGTTCCACTTGGGCAGGTCCTTGAGGGTCGTGGGCGCGCCGATGGCCTTGCCGAAGGCGACCATGCCTTTTGCGAATGCAAGCCCCAGTTCCCTGCCGGAAAGTTTGTCCAGATCTTCGGAGATGTAACCGTATTTTTTGAAGATGTTACCCGCAATTCTCAACTGCTTTTCGATGGCCGGGGCAAAGAACACCGCATAGTAGGGGTTCATCAGGCCGCAGGCGGTGCCGTGGCCGGTAAGGTCCACCAGTGAAAAACTGGTCATGTGGGGGCCGTGGGTGCCGCCCACCATGATCGCGTAACCGCCCAGGTCCGTTGACATGCCGATGGCTTCACGGGCTTCCATGTCTTTGGGGTCCTTGATGACCCGGGGGGCGTACTGAACCGTAAGCTCAACTGCGGCTTCGGTCAGGGCGGCGGCAAGATCGAATTTTTCTTTGGGCGCGTTTGCCGGAAGTCCGGAGAAAACCTCGAAGCAATGGGCGATGGAATCCAGGGCGCCGTCAATGGTGACGGGGATGGGCATGGACGCGGTCACATCGTAATCAAAAAGCGCGTACTGGGGAATGATCGCGTCATCCACCACCAGTTTTTTCTGGCCCACCACCGGATCGGTGATATTGGAATATTTGGTGAGGTGCGCCCCGGAACTCGCCGAAGTCTCCACCGCGATAAGGGGATAGAGTTTTTTCCCGCTGCTCTTCAAGGCCTCGCTGACAATGCCGGTGCCGAACCAGTGATCGATTTCGGGACTTACCGCGCCGCCCAGGGTGGCGAGGAAGTTCGCCGCTTTGCAGGCATCAATCGTAGAACCCCCACCCACAGCGATGATCACATCGGGCTTGTGGTGGAGGATATAGGTCTCGATCCGGTACACATCCGCACGGGGGGCGTTGGGGCCCGCATCGGGGACGATGACGCCGCCGGCAAGGGAGACCCCGGCGCTCTTGAGCGCGGCAGTCACCGCATCCGCCACGGGTTTCATGTAGGTAGTATTACTAACAACCAAAGCATTTTTCCCGAACTGGGCAGCCAGTTTTCCAAGCTGGGGCAAAACACCCCGGCCGAACACATACTTATCGCCCCTCCAGCCGTTCAACAGTTTTTTTGCTTTGTCAAAAAGTTCGTTCATTTCAGTTTTCTCCTTTTGTCAGTTGACTTGTTCGACAACTCGGTTAGTTGCCGAACAAGTCTTGCAAAATACTCCGTATTTTGCGTTTTTTAATGGTTGTTGTTCAATAACTGAAGTTATCGAACAACTCTCTAGTAGACAAATTCTTTGCAGTTGTTCAATGCGCTGCCCATTGAGCAGTCCACCACAGGATCGCAGACAATATCAATGATGGCGGGTTTACCGCTTGCCTTGGCCCGGTCAAGGGCGGCGGGAATATCCTTCGCGTCAAAAACACGCTCGCCGTAACAGGCAAAGCCTTCAGCCACTTTCACGTAATCCATCATCCCCTGGTTTTCCGGCATGGCCACATCGCACTCATAACCATAGGCGTATTTCTGGTTCTGCCGTATCAGGCCGAGGTAGGCGTTGTTGACGATCACCACGATGACCGGAATCTTGTTTTTGGCGCACACCGCGAGTTCCTGCACATGGAAGGTAAAACCAAAATCGCCCATTACCGCAACGGCCTGTCTGCCGGTGGCGGCCATTGCGCCGAAGGCGGCGGGGATGTCATAACCCAAGGTACCGGCGCCCCCGGAAGGAAGATAGCGTCGGGGATTGTCGATATCCTGGAGCTGGCCGGACCAAATTTGGGTGATGCCGCAGCCGGTGGTGAAAATGGCATTATCCCCAAAATACTTGTTTAACTCGCCGAATACGCGGTGCGGGTTAATCGGTTTTACATCGTAATCCAGCTTGCGGGCAAGCTCTTTGCGTAAGGCCGGAAGATTCGCCGCGTCCTGATGGGCGCTCTTTTTCCCGTTTTTCCCGGCTTCCGCAAGCAGCGCGTTGATGGCTTTTTTCGCGTCCGCCACAATGCCCAAATCAGCGGGGAAGATCTTGCCGATCTCATGGGGTTCAATGTTGATGTGAATAAACTTCCGCCCGCTGCGGTATACGTCTAACGCGCCGGTGTGCCGATCGGTAAAGCGGCAGCCGATGCCCAGCACCAGATCACTGTCAAGAAAAACCTTATTGCCGATCGGCTGGCCCACCTGAATACCGCAGTGACCGGCGTTGAGTGGATGGTTTATCGGAATGCCGCCCTTTGCCATGTAGGTTGTGATGACCGGCATATTCAAGGTTTCCGCCAGCTTGACGCATTCTTTGGCCGCGTCAGCCAGTATCACGCCGCCGCCCATAAGCAGCAGGGGGTTCTTCGCCTCATTTATCATCTGAATGGCCTTCGCTATGTCAGCCGCTTTGGGGTCGGGAGTGGTAAAGGCGAGGGGTTTGTAGGAAGCGGGATCAAACTCAATTTCGGCGTTCTGTATATCAAGGGGCAGATCGATCACCACTGCGCCGGGTTTTCCTTCACGGGCAACACGAAAGGCTTCGGCAAAGGTTTCAATCACCTTCGCCGGATCAATGATCTGGTAGGTTTTTTTTGCCACCGGTTCGCAGATCTTCGCGATGTCAACGCACTGGAACGCATCTTTGCCCAACTGGGCCCGTACCGCCTGCCCGGTGATGGCGATCACCGGTATGCTGTCGATGTTACAGGTGTACACCCCGGTAACAAAGTTTGTGGCCCCCGGCCCTGACGTACAGGCCGCAACCGCCATTTTCCCGCTGGCCCGGTAATGGCCTCCGGCGGCATGGACGCAGGCTTCCTCATGCCGGTGGCAAAAGGACCTGATTTTTTTCGATTCCCCCAGGTATTTGTAGAACCCGTTGATACCCGCGCCGGGGATTCCGTACACCGTATCAATGCCTTCGATCTCAAGAATTTTGATCATCGCTTCCGCAGCTTTCATTGTTTTCTCCTCTCTAATAATTAGAATTACATTTCAAATTATAGCATCGACAGTAAATACTGTCAAGCTATTTTTCAAGATGATACCGCGTGCGGGCCCTGACAAGGTGCAAGGCCATTTTTTCCTGC